>NZ_JBSPUF010000005.1:0-141191 GCF_056861425.1 Stenotrophomonas sp. 21LCFQ19
ACGATCTTTGCGACCACGCCGGCGCCGACGGTACGGCCACCTTCGCGGATTGCGAAGCGCAGACCTTCGTCCATTGCCACCGGGTTGATCAGGGTGACAACCATCTTCACGTTGTCGCCCGGCATCACCATCTCGACGCCTTCCGGCAGCTCAACCGCACCGGTGATGTCGGTGGTACGGAAGTAGAACTGCGGACGGTAGCCCTTGAAGAACGGGGTGTGACGGCCGCCCTCGTCCTTCGACAGAACGTACACTTCGGCTTCGAACTGGGTGTGCGGCTTGATCGAACCCGGCTTGGCCAGAACCTGGCCACGCTCGACGTCGTCACGCTTGGTGCCGCGCAGCAGCAGACCAGCGTTGTCACCTGCCTGACCCTGGTCCAGCAGCTTGCGGAACATTTCCACGCCGGTGACGGTGGTCTTCTGGACCGGACGGATACCGACGATTTCGATTTCTTCGCCGACCTTGATCACGCCGCGCTCGATACGACCGGTCACCACGGTGCCGCGGCCCGAGATCGAGAACACGTCTTCCACCGGCATCAGGAACGGCTTGTCGACGTCACGCTCCGGGGTCGGGATCCAGCTGTCCAGTGCATCGACCAGCTTCAGGATGGCCGGCACGCCGATGTCGCTCTGGTCGCCTTCCAGCGCCATACGAGCCGAACCGTGCACGATCGGGGTGTCGTCGCCCGGGAAGTCGTACTTGCTCAGCAGCTCGCGGACTTCCATTTCGACCAGTTCCAGCAGCTCGGCATCGTCAACCATGTCGGCCTTGTTCAGGAACACGACGATGTACGGCACGCCGACCTGACGCGACAGCAGGATGTGCTCGCGGGTCTGCGGCATCGGGCCGTCAGCAGCCGAACAGACCAGGATCGCGCCGTCCATCTGGGCAGCACCGGTGATCATGTTCTTGACGTAGTCAGCATGGCCCGGGCAATCCACGTGGGCGTAGTGACGGGTAGCGGATTCGTACTCAACGTGTGCGGTCGAGATCGTGATGCCACGTGCCTTTTCTTCCGGCGCGGCGTCGATCGAGGAGTAATCCTTGAACTCGCCACCGAAGCGCTCTGCACCGATCTTGGTCAGTGCTGCGGTCAGGGTGGTCTTGCCATGGTCGACGTGGCCGATGGTGCCGACGTTGACGTGCGGCTTGGTGCGCTCGAACTTGCTCTTGGACATTGTTGTTCCTTGATTATCTATAACTTGGAAGGAGAGGCTGAGTCAGAGACTCAGCCCTTCTTGATAACGGTTTCGGCGATGTTGTTCGGCGCCGGCTCGTAATGGTCGAATTCCATCGTGAAGGTTGCGCGACCCTGGGTCTGCGAACGCAGCGCGGTGGCGTAACCGAACATTTCGCCCAGCGGGATCATCGCATTGATGATGCTGGCCGAGCCGTCACCGGTGGTGCCCGAACCCTGCAGAACGCCACGACGGCGGCTTACGTCGCCCATCACGTCACCCTGGTAGTCTTCCGGGGTCACGATCTCGACCTTCATGATCGGCTCCAGCAGAACCGGCTTGGCCTTGGCGAAGCCCTGCTTGAAGGCCATCGACGAGGCGAGCTTGAACGCCATTTCCGAGGAGTCAACGTCATGGTACGAGCCGAACACCAGCTTGACCTTGACGTCCACCACCGGGAAGCCAGCCAGCGGGCCGCTGGTGATGGTTTCGCGCAGGCCCTTTTCCACGGAAGGAATGAATTCCTTCGGGATCACGCCGCCGGTGATGTCGTTGATGAACAGGAAGTCATCCTTGATGGCGCCAGCCAGCTTCGGATCGGCGCGGTCTTCAGCGGTGATCGGCGACAGCTCGATCACGACGTGACCGTACTGACCCTTACCACCGGACTGCTTGGCGTGCTTGTAATCCGACTTGACGTCAGCCAGCTGGATGGTTTCGCGGTAGGCCACCTGCGGCTTGCCGACGTTGGCTTCAACGTTGAACTCGCGCTTGAGGCGGTCAACGATGATGTCCAGGTGCAGCTCGCCCATGCCGGAGATGATGGTCTGGCCGGATTCTTCGTCGGTCTTGACGCGGAACGACGGATCTTCCTGTGCCAGACGGCCCAGCGCCAGACCCATCTTTTCCTGGTCCGACTTGGTCTTCGGCTCGACGGCCATCGAGATCACCGGCTCCGGGAACACCATGCGCTCAAGCACGATCGGTGCTTCGAGCGAGCACAGCGTGTCACCGGTGGTGGTGTCCTTCAGGCCCACGGCAGCAGCGATGTCACCAGCCAGAACTTCCTTGATTTCCTCGCGGTTGTTCGAGTGCATCTGCAGGATGCGGCCGATACGCTCCTTCTTGTTCTTCACCGAGTTCAGCACGGTGTCGCCACCGTTCAGGGTGCCCGAGTAGACACGGAAGAAGGTCAGCGCGCCAACGAACGGATCGGTGATGATCTTGAACGCCAGCGACGAGAACGGAGCCTTGTCGTCCGACTTGCGGGTCATCTCGACAGTGTCATCGTCAACGTCGGTGCCCTTCACGTCAGGCACGTCCACCGGCGACGGCAGCAGCTGGATCACGCCGTCCAGCATGGCCTGCACGCCCTTGTTCTTGAACGCCGAACCGCAGAACATCGGCACGATTTCAACGGCCAGCGTACGGGTACGCAGCGCGTTGATGATCTCGGCCTCGTCCAGCTCTTCGCCGCCCAGGTACTTTTCCATCAGCTCTTCGCTGGCTTCAGCCGCGGTTTCGATCATGAAGGTGCGGGCTTCTTCAGCCGCCGCCTGCAGATCAGCCGGGATTTCGCCGTACTCGAACTTCATGCCCTGCGAAGCCTCATCCCAATGGATGGCCTTCATCTTGAGCAGATCGACCACGCCCTTGAAGCCTTCTTCGGCACCGATCGGCAACTGCATCGGCACGGCGACGGCGCCGAGCTTGGCCTTCAGCTGGTCACGGACCTTCAGGAAGTTGGCACCGGTACGGTCCATCTTGTTGACGAACGCGATGCGCGGGACCTGGTACTTGTTGGCCTGGCGCCACACGGTCTCGGACTGCGGCTGCACGCCACCAACGGCACACAGCACGAACACCGCACCGTCGAGCACGCGCAGGGAGCGTTCGACTTCGATGGTGAAGTCAACGTGCCCGGGGGTGTCGATGATGTTGAAACGGTGCTCCGGCAGGGACTTGTCCATGCCCTTCCAGAACGCGGTGGTAGCAGCGGACTGGATCGTGATGCCACGTTCCTGCTCCTGCTCCATCCAGTCCATGGTGGCGGCGCCATCATGCACTTCACCGAGCTTGTGGCTCTTGCCGGTGTAGAACAGGATGCGCTCGGACGTGGTGGTCTTGCCGGCATCGATGTGGGCCATGATGCCGAAGTTACGGTAACGCTCGATAGGAGTGGTGCGGGCCACGGGAGCCTCTCAATTTCTTGGAATTCGGATGGCCGAACGCCGCCTTGCGGCGGCCTTCGGATTTAAGCAGCGCTCAAAGCGCTACAAGTAGCACCACATGGGTGCCAGGGGCCCTGTTTCCAAGGCCCCTACAACTCACCAGCGGTAGTGAGCGAAGGCCTTGTTCGCTTCCGCCATACGGTGGGTTTCTTCGCGCTTCTTGATGGCGCCGCCACGGTTTTCCGAAGCGTCCAGCAGTTCAGCAGCCAGCTTGCGCGGCATGGTGTTCTCGCCGCGCTTACGCGCCGAGTCGATCAGCCAACGCATGGCCAGGGCCATCTTGCGCGAAGCGCGCACTTCGACCGGCACCTGATAGGTGGCACCACCGACGCGACGCGACTTCACTTCCACGCCCGGAGCAACGTTGTCCAGTGCCTTCTGCACCAGCTCGATTGCGTTCGGGTTCTTTTCGCTGATCACGTCCATGGCGCCATAGACGATCTTTTCAGCAACGGACTTCTTGCCGCTCAACATGACCATGTTGATGAAGCGGGCAATGGTTTCGCTCTTGTGCTTCGGATCCGGCAGGACCGAACGCTGGGGAGTATTACCTTTACGTGACATGTCTTATTCCTCAGGCCTTCGGACGCTTTGCGCCGTACTTCGAACGCGCCTGACGACGCTTGGCGACGCCGGCGGCATCGAGCGAGCCACGGACGGTGTGGTAACGCACACCCGGCAGATCCTTGACGCGACCGCCGCGGATCAGGACCACGGAGTGCTCCTGCAGGTTGTGGCCTTCACCACCGATGTAGGAAATCACTTCTTCCTGGTTGGTCAGGCGAACCTTTGCAACCTTGCGCAGAGCCGAGTTCGGCTTCTTCGGAGTGGTGGTGTACACGCGCGTGCAGACGCCACGGCGCTGCGGGCACTTGTCGAGCGCCGGCGAGGCACTCTTGTAGGTGGTAGCTTGACGCGGCTTGCGTACCAGCTGGTTGATCGTCGCCATCAGTAGGTTCTTCTGATTGGGGCCGCCAAAAAACGGCCAGGATGCGGAAATTGTAAAGCAGGCCAAAATTTTGGCCTGCTGAGACAGACGATTGTAGCAACTTGTCAAGAGCCCAGTCAAACAGGCCCATGCCAAGCCAGCCCTGATCCAGAGCCGTTACAGGGGTATCTCCATATTCCCCGTTCAGGTCGAACTGCCGGTCCGCGAACGGACCGGCCGATCAAACTACTTACTCTTCACCAGTCGCCGGTTCAGCTTCCGGTGCCACAACCGCCGGTTCAGCGACCACGGCCGGACCGGCCAGGGTTGCGATTTCCGAATCGGTCAGACCCGACGCGTTACGACGGCGCTGGGCGTGATACGCAAGGCCGGTACCCGCCGGAATCAGGCGGCCGACGATCACGTTTTCCTTCAGACCGCGCAGGCCATCGGAGGTACCGCGCACGGCAGCCTCGGTCAGCACGCGGGTGGTTTCCTGGAACGAAGCCGCCGAGATGAACGACTCGGTGGCCAGCGATGCCTTGGTGATACCCAGCAGCACCGGCTCGAAACGTGCCGGCAGCTCGTTGCGGGCGATCAGCTTGGCATTCTCCTCGATCACGCGCTGGCGCTCGGCCTGCTCGCCATTGAGGAACTTGCTGCTGCCCTGGTCAACGATTTCCACCTTGCGCAGCATCTGGCGCGAGATCACTTCAATGTGCTTGTCGTTGATCTTCACGCCCTGCAGGCGGTAAACGTCCTGGATTTCCTTGACCAGGTAACGGGCCAGTTCTTCCACGCCCTTCAGGCGCAGGATGTCCTGCGGGCTCGGCTCGCCGTCCACCACGGTTTCACCACGGGTCACGTGTTCACCTTCGAACACGATGATCTGGCGGTACTTCGGAATCAGCTCTTCGTGCTCCGAACCATCAGTGTCCTTGATGATCAGGCGCTGCTTGCCCTTGGTGTCCTTGCCGAAGCTGATGATACCCGAACGCTCGGCCAGGATCGCCGGGTCCTTCGGCTTGCGGGCTTCGAACAAGTCGGCAACGCGCGGCAGACCACCGGTGATGTCGCGGGTCTTCGAGGCTTCCTGCGGGATCTTGGCAACCACGTCGCCCACGCCTACCGGCGCGCCATCCTGCAGGTTGACGATCGAGCGCGGCGGCAGCAGGTACTGTGCCGGCAGGTCGGTGCCCGGGATGGTCAGGTCATTGCCCTTGCCATCGACGATACGGACCAGCGGACGCAGATCCTTGGCCTGCGAGCCACGACGCTTCGGATCGGTGATTTCGCGCGAGGCCAGACCGGTCAGTTCGTCGGTCTTCTCGATCACGGTCACGCCATCGATGAAGTCGATGAAGCGCACGAAACCAGCCACTTCCGACACGATCGGGTGGTTATGCGGATCCCAGTTGGCCACGGTCTGGCCAGCCTTGATCTCAGCACCGTCCTTGACGCCGATGCTGGCACCGTACGGCAGCTTGTAGCGCTCACGCTCACGGCCATGCGGGTCGAGCACGGAGATTTCACCCGAACGCGAGACCGCAACCAGCGAACCGCTGGTCTGCTCGACGTGCTTCAGGTTGGAGAACTTCACCGAACCGGTGGTCTTGACGGTGATGTTGTCGACCGCCGCCGCACGCGATGCCGCACCACCGATGTGGAACGTACGCATGGTGAGCTGGGTACCCGGCTCACCGATCGACTGTGCGGCGATGACGCCGACCGCTTCACCGATGTTGACGATGTGGCCACGGGCCAGATCGCGGCCGTAGCACAGGCTGCAGACACCGAAGGACGAGGCGCAGGTGATGGTCGAGCGGACCTTGATGGTCTGCACGCCGGCTTCTTCCAGCTTGTTCACCCACTGCTCGTCGAGCACGGTGTTGCGGGTCACGATCGGATCTTCGTCGTTGCCCGGCAGGAACACGTCCTCGGCCACGACGCGGCCCAGCACGCGATCCTTCAACGGCTCAACCACGTCGCCGCCTTCCACGATCGGAATCATGGTCAGGCCTTCGGTGGTGCCGCAATCGACCTCGGTGATCACCACGTCCTGCGCCACGTCGACCAGACGACGGGTCAGGTAACCCGAGTTCGCCGTCTTCAACGCGGTATCGGCCAGACCCTTACGGGCACCGTGGGTGGAGTTGAAGTACTCCTGCACGTTCAGGCCTTCACGGAAGTTCGCCTTGATGGGCGTCTCGATGATCGAGCCGTCCGGACGCGCCATCAGGCCACGCATACCGGCCAGCTGACGGATCTGCGCCTGGCTACCACGGGCGCCGGAGTCGGCCATGATGTACAGCGAGTTCATCGACTTCTGGTCGACCATCTCACCGTCGCTGCCCACGACCTTCTCGGTACCGATGGTTTCCATCATCGCCTTGGCGATGCGCTCATTGGTGCGCGACCAGATGTCGACCACCTTGTTGTAGCGCTCGCCAGCGGTGACCAGACCGGACTGGTACTGCTCCTGGATTTCCAGCACTTCGGCTTCGGCTTCGCCGAGGATGCCCTTCTTCTCGTCCGGGATCAGCATGTCGTCGATGCCGATCGACACGCCAGCGCGGGTTGCGTAGGCATAGCCGGTGTACATCAGCTTGTCGGCGAACACCACGGTGTCCTTCAGACCCAGCAGACGGTAGCTCTGGTTGATCAGGCGCGAGATGTTCTTCTTGGTCATCTCGGTGTTGCACAGCTCGAACGGCAGGCCTTCCGGCATGATCTCGCTCAGCAGCGCACGGCCGACGGTGGTGTCGACGATCGAGGTCTTCTTGACCTTGTTGCCGTCTTCGTCACGCTCGACCTGCACGATGCGCACCTTGACGCGGGCGTGCAGCTCAACCAGACGGTTGTCGTAGGCACGCTTCACTTCGTCGGTGTTCGCGAACACCATACCCTCGCCCTGCTTGTTCACCAGCGAGCGCGCCATGTAGTACAGGCCCAACACGACGTCCTGCGACGGCACGATGATCGGCTCGCCGTTGGCCGGCGACAGGATGTTGTTGGTGGACATCATCAGCGCACGCGCTTCCAGCTGGGCTTCCAGCGAGAGCGGCACGTGGACGGCCATCTGGTCACCGTCGAAGTCGGCGTTGAATGCGGTACAGACCAGCGGATGCAGCTGGATGGCCTTGCCTTCGATCAACAGCGGTTCGAACGCCTGGATGCCCAGACGGTGCAGGGTCGGCGCACGGTTCAGCAGCACCGGATGCTCGCGGATGACTTCTTCCAGGACGTCCCAGACTTCGCCCTCTTCGCGCTCGACCAGCTTCTTGGCGGCCTTGATGGTGGTGGCCAGGCCACGACGCTGCAGCTTGGCGAACACGAACGGCTTGAACAGCTCAAGCGCCATCTTCTTCGGCAGGCCGCACTGGTGCAGCTTCAGGTACGGACCCACGGTGATCACCGAACGGCCCGAGTAATCGACGCGCTTGCCCAGCAGGTTCTGACGGAAGCGACCCTGCTTGCCCTTGATCATGTCGGCCAGCGACTTGAGCGGGCGCTTGTTGGTGCCGGTGATGGCACGGCCGCGACGGCCGTTGTCCAGCAGGGCGTCAACCGACTCCTGCAGCATGCGCTTTTCGTTGCGCACGATGATGTCCGGAGCGTTGAGCTCCAGCAGGCGGCGCAGACGGTTGTTACGGTTGATGACGCGGCGGTACAGATCGTTCAGATCCGAGGTCGCGAAGCGGCCACCGTCCAGCGGAACCAGCGGACGCAGGTCCGGCGGCAGCACCGGCAGCACGGTCATCACCATCCACTCCGGGCGGTTGCCCGACTCGAGGAAGGCTTCGACCAGCTTGATGCGCTTGGTCAGACGCTTGAGCTTGGTTTCCGAACCGGTCGAGGCGATTTCCTCGCGCAGGCGGACCATTTCGGCCTGCAGGTCGATGGTGCGCAGCAGTTCGTACACGGCCTCGGCGCCCATGGCGGCGTCGAAGTCGTCGCCGTGCTCCTGGCGGGCCTGCAGGTACTGCTCTTCGGTCAGCAGCTGGCGGCGCTCCAGGGCGGTCAGGCCCGGCTCGGTCACCACGTAGGCTTCGAAGTACAGCACGCGCTCGATGTCACGCAGGGTCATGTCCAGCATCAGGCCGATGCGCGACGGCAGCGACTTGAGGAACCAGATGTGCGCGACCGGCGATGCCAGGTCGATGTGGCCCATGCGCTCGCGGCGCACCTTGGCCAGGGTGACTTCGGTGCCGCACTTTTCGCAGACGACGCCGCGGTGCTTCATGCGCTTGTACTTGCCGCACAGGCACTCGTAGTCCTTGACCGGTCCGAAGATGGCGGCGCAGAACAAGCCGTCACGTTCCGGCTTGAAGGTACGGTAGTTGATGGTTTCCGGCTTCTTCACTTCGCCGAAGGACCACGAACGGATCAGGTCCGGCGAGGCCAGCGCGATCTTGATCGCGTCGAAGTCCAGCGTCTGGCGCTGCTGGTTGAAGAGGTTGAGCAGGTCTTTCATGGTGTTCTCCGAAAGGAGGAAATCTGTGTCGATGGGCTGTCAGTCAGTGCTGGCGGCGCTGCTGCATCACTGCAGCAGCGCCTGCGCAATCAACCGCCTTCCAGTTCCATGTTGATGGCCAGCGAGCGGATTTCCTTCACCAAAACGTTGAAGGATTCCGGCATGCCCGCAACCATCTCGTGCTCACCGTCGACGATGTTCTTGTACATCTGGTTACGGCCCTGTACGTCATCGGACTTCACCGTCAGCATTTCCTGCAGGGTGTAGGCCGCGCCGTAGGCTTCCAGTGCCCAGACTTCCATTTCACCGAAGCGCTGACCACCGAACTGCGCCTTGCCGCCCAGCGGCTGCTGGGTAACGAGCGAGTACGGACCGGTCGAACGGGCATGCATCTTGTCGTCAACCAAGTGGTTCAACTTCAGGTAATGCATGTAGCCAACCGTGGTCTTGCGGTCGAAGGCTTCGCCGGTGCGGCCGTCATACAGCTGCATCTGCGTCTTGCTGGCGTTGAAGCCGAGGCGAGCGGTTTCCGGTGCTTCATCCGGGTAGGCCAGGTTCAGCATCTCGCGGATTTCGTCTTCCGCCGCGCCGTCGAACACCGGGGTTGCCATCGGCACACCGTCGGTCAGGTTCTTGGCCAGGTTCAGCAGTTCTTCGTCGCTGAACTGGGACAGGTCCACGCGCTGCTCGGAAATGGCCGAGTCATGGTTGTAGATCTTGCCCAGGAACTCACGCAGTTCGCTGACCGCACGCTGCTGTTCCAGCATGCCCTGGATGCGCTTGCCCAGGCCCTTTGCGGCCCAGCCCAGGTGCACTTCCAGAATCTGGCCGATGTTCATACGCGACGGCACGCCCAACGGGTTCAAGCAGATGTCCACGGTGTTGCCGTCAGCCATGTACGGCATGTCTTCGACCGGCACCACGTTGGAGACCACACCCTTGTTACCGTGGCGGCCTGCCATCTTGTCACCCGGCTGGATGCGACGCTTCACGGCCAGGAACACCTTGACCATCTTCAGCACGCCCGGTGCCAGATCGTCGCCCTGGGTGATCTTGCCGCGCTTGTCGGCGAAGCGACGCTCGAATTCCTTCTCGTGTGCCTGGATCTGCATCTGGGCACGTTCGATGGCGTCGGACGCGTCATCGTCCTTCATGCGCAGGGTGAACCAGTCGGACTTCTTCAGGCCATCCAGGAACGCATCGGTGATCACGTCACCCTTCTTCAGGCTGGCGCCGCCGTTGGCAACCTTGCCCACGAGCTGCGAACGCAGACGTGCGTAGATGGCGCCTTCCAGGATGCGGAACTGGTCGTCGAAGTCCTTCTTGACGCGCTTGATCTCGTTTTCCTCGATCTGGCGTGCGCGCTTGTCCTTCTCGATGCCGTCGCGGGTGAAGACCTGCACGTCGATGACGGTGCCGTCCATGCCCGGCGGGACGCGCAGCGAGCTGTCCTTAACGTCCGAAGCCTTCTCGCCGAAGATGGCGCGCAGCAGCTTCTCTTCCGGGGTCAGCTGGCTCTCGCCCTTCGGCGTGACCTTGCCAACCATGATGTCGCCGGCGCGCACTTCCGCACCGATGTACACCACGCCGGATTCGTCCAGACGGTTCAGCGCCTGCTCGGACACGTTCGGGATGTCGGCGGAAATTTCCTCCGGCCCCAACTTGGTATCACGCGCAACGCAGGTCAGTTCTTCGATGTGGATCGTGGTGTAACGATCTTCTTCGACCACACGCTCGGACAGCAGGATGGAGTCTTCGAAGTTGTAGCCGTTCCACGGCATGAAGGCGATCAGCATGTTCTGACCCAGCGCCAGTTCACCGATATCGGTGGACGGGCCATCGGCCAGCACGTCGCCGCGCGCGATCACGTCACCCACGTTCACCAGCGGACGCTGGTTGATGCAGGTGTTCTGGTTCGAACGGGTGTACTTGATCAGGTTGTAGATATCCACGCCGGCATCTGCCGGATCGGTGATCTCGTTCTCGTTGGCCTTGACCACGATGCGGCCGGCGTCGATCTGCACGATCTGGCCACCACGCAGGGCGTTCACGGTCACACCCGAGTCACGCGCCACGGCGCGTTCGATACCGGTACCCACCAGCGGCTTCTGTGCACGCAGGGTCGGCACGGCCTGACGCTGCATGTTGGCGCCCATCAGTGCACGGTTTGCGTCATCGTGCTCCAGGAACGGAACCAGTGCCGCAGCGACCGACACGGTCTGCATCGGCGAGACGTCCATGAAGTGGACTTCCGCCGGCGGCTTGAGCAGCGACTCACCCTGGAAGCGGCACGGTACGAACTGCTCGGTGAGCATGTTCTTGGCATCGGTCAGGGCGTTGGCCTGGGCGATGACGTACTCGTTCTCTTCGATGGCCGACAGGAACTCGACTTCGTCGGAGACCTTGCCGTCATGCACCTTGCGGTACGGGGTTTCCAGGAAGCCGTACTTGTTGGTGCGTGCGAACACGGCCAGCGAGTTGATCAGGCCGATGTTCGGGCCTTCCGGCGTTTCGATGGTGCAGACGCGGCCGTAATGGGTCGGGTGCACGTCGCGGACTTCGAAGCCAGCGCGCTCGCGGGTCAGGCCGCCCGGGCCGAGCGCCGAGACGCGACGCTTGTGCGTCACTTCCGACAGCGGGTTGTTCTGGTCCATGAACTGCGACAGCTGCGAGGAACCGAAGAATTCCTTGATCGCGGCAGCCACCGGCTTGGCGTTGATCAGTTCTTGCGGGGTCAAGCCTTCCGACTCGGCCATCGACAGGCGCTCCTTGACCGCGCGCTCGACGCGGACCAGGCCCACGCGGAACACGTTCTCAGCCATTTCACCGACCGAACGCACGCGACGGTTGCCCAGGTGATCGATGTCATCGACCACGCCGCGGCCGTTGCGGATCTCGGTCAGCACCTTGATCACGTCCAGGATGTCCGAACCTTCGCCGTGTGCGGCGACCAGGCGCTTGGATTCCTCGTCGTTGCGCTCGCCGAAGTACTTGCGGTCGTACAGCACCGACTCACCGGTGACTTCCTTGCGGCCGACACGACGGTTGAACTTCATGCGGCCAACCGTGGACAGGTCGTAGCGCTCGAAGGTGAAGAACAGGTTGTGGAACAGGTTCTGCGCGGCGTCCTTGGTCGGCGGCTCGCCCGGACGCATCATGCGATAGATTTCGACCAGCGCTTCGAGCTGGGTCTTGGTGCCATCGATGCGCAGGGTATTGGACAGGTACGGGCCACGATCCAGATCGTTCACCCACAGCGTGCCCACTGCATCAACGCCCGCCTTGCGGAAGTTCTGCAGCTGCTCGTCGCTGATTTCGTCGTTGGCCTGGGCCAGCAGTTCACCGGTGTTGGCATCAACGACGTCGTGCGACAGGATGCGGCCGACGATGTAGTCGTCCGGCACGGCCAGGGCGGCAATGCCCGAGGCCTGCAGCTGCTTGATGTGGCGCGCGGTGATGCGCTTGCCGGCTTCCACGATGACCTTGTCGCCGTCAGCCAGGTCGAAGTTCAGCGTTTCGCCACGCAGACGCTCCGGCACCAGCTCCAGCTGCACGCCTTCGTCCGGGTTGATGTGGAAGGTGTTGACCTCGAAGAACTCGGCCAGCATCTCTTCGTTGTTGTAGCCCAGCGCACGCAGCAGCACCGACACCGGCAGCTTGCGGCGACGATCGATACGGGTGAACAGCGCGTCCTTCGGGTCGAACTCGAAGTCCAGCCAGGAACCGCGGTAAGGAATGATGCGGGCGCTGTACAGCAGCTTGCCCGAGCTGTGGGTCTTGCCACGGTCGTGATCGAAGAACACGCCCGGCGAACGGTGCAGCTGCGACACGATGACGCGCTCGGTACCGTTGACGATGAAGGTGCCGTTGTCGGTCATCAACGGGATTTCGCCCAGATAGACCTCCTGCTCCTTCACGTACTTGATCGCCTTGGTGGACGATTCGCGGTCGTAGATGACCAGACGCACGGTGACGCGCAGCGGCGCGCCGTAGCTCATGCCACGCTGGCGGCACTCGCGCTCGTCAAACACCGGATCGCCCAGCTTGTAGCCGACGTATTCCAGGGCAGCATTGCCGCTGTAGCTGGAAATCGGGAACACCGACTTCAGCGCAGCATGCAGGCCGTGGTCGGAGCGCTTGGCCGGATCGATGTTTTCCTGCAGGAATTCGCGGTACGAATCAACCTGGATCGCGAGCAGGAACGGCACCTCGAGGATCGAGCGCTGCTTGCCGAAATCTTTGCGGATGCGCTTTTTTTCGGTGTACGAATAGGACGTCATGAGGTCTTCCACCTTGTTGTGCGAGCCGTGCGTCCACGACCCGTAGGGAAATCTTGAAATTGTCAGTTGGAAGTCGCTGGTATTGCCGGCACCAGCACGCCTTCTATTGCTACTTCCAACTGCCAACTCGCTTGTATCGGCTGCGGGTCACCCCATCGTCTGGAGCGCAGCGCCTGACACTTGCCACGTTGGTCTTTCTATTGCCTGCCAGGCACGCCCGGCATTACAACGGTTTGAAACGACCAAAGGCCGGGGGCTTTACGCCCCCAGCCTTGGCTGCATCGCCGTGAATCGATGACGATGCAAGAACTGATTACTTCAGCTCGACGGTCGCGCCGGCGGCTTCCAGTTCCTTCTTGAACTTGTCGGCGTCTTCCTTCGAAGCGCCTTCCTTCACGACGCCACCGGCTTCAGCCAGGTCCTTCGCTTCCTTCAGGCCCAGGCCGGTGATGGCGCGGACGGCCTTAATCACTTCGACCTTCTTCGCGCCGGCATCCTTCAGGATGACGTTGAATTCGGTCTGCTCTTCAACAGCAGCAACCGGGCCAGCAGCAGCAACTGCAACCGGGGCAGCAGCCGACACGCCGAACTTCTCTTCGATGGCCTTGACCAGCTCCATCACTTCCATCAGGGACTTTTCGGCGATTGCGTCGACGATCTGATCGTTGGTAAGGGACATTTTGATTACCTTTTGAAAATATTCTGGATTGAGGTTCCGTGCGGAACCACGGAGACGTCGAACTTAGACGGCTTCAGCTTCAGCGGCCGGCGCTGCAGCTTCCGCTGCGCCACCTTCCTGCTTCTCACCGATAGCCTTGACGGCGCGGGCGAACATGGTGACCGGCTCGGTCAGGACGCGGGCCAGCATGGCCAGGGCCTGATCACGGGTCGGCAACGATGCCAGCACGTCGACGTGGCTGGCCGGGAAAACTTCCCCGCCGATTGCCACGACCTTCGCCTTCAGCTTGTCGTTACCCTTGGCGGCTTCCTTGATCAGGCGACCGGCTGCGCCGGGCTCCTCAAGCGAAAACGCATACAGCAGCGGACCAACCATCTGGTCTTTTGCAACTGCGAAATCGGTGCCTTCAACGGCGCGCGAGGCCAGCGTGTTCTTGACAACCTTCAAGAAAACACCGGTTTCGCGGGCCTGCTTACGCATCGCGGTCATCTGAGCGACCGTGGTGCCAGCGTATTCGGCTGCGATCAAGGAGTGGGCCTTGGCGGCGACGTCTGCCAGCTCGGCGACTACTTCTTGCTTCTGGGACAGATTGAGAGCCATTGCACTCCTCCGTTTAAGCTGGGACTGGGAATTCGGGATCCGGGATTGGCAAGAGCGGCAATGCCACTGCTGCAGGCCTCCCTGGCCGAACCTCAACACCCTGCTTCAAACATATTCCGCTTACGGCTCCTAGCCGTGTGCGGTCCTGGGCGGCATCCGTCCTGGACGCCGGGAACATCGGGTGATGTTCCGGTGGTGGCCGTTCTAGAGCTGGAGTGCAAACCCGGGCAAACCCGGACGTACGTGAACCAGAAAAATCCAGAAGGGCGGCACCATCTACGCAGGGTGATCCGAGAACGAATCGATTAAGCGATCTCGCTATGCCGGCGGCGACTCCTTGCCAAATCGAGCCTCCATGCCCGTCGCCGGTATGCGCTGACCGCGCCTGCGGTCTTTGACGGCTCCACGCAGGTCACCCTGCGCGACGCCTTCAAAAGTCAGCATCACCGTTACCGGTGACGCTGGTGTTTCTTGTTGCTCTGAAGCCCAAGAGCATCAGAGCGATCCCCGCCTTCGCGGGGATGACGTGCCGGCAAAGCCGTGCGCGCTATGCGCGCACGGGCCGGTACGTCACTTCAGGGACAGCGAGGACTGGTCGACAGTCACGCCCGGGCCCATCGTCGAGCTGACCGACACCTTCTGCAGGTACAGGCCCTTCGAGGTGGCCGGCTTGGCCTTGATCAGGTCAACCAGCAGTGCCTGCAGGTTCGACTGCAGCGCGCCGTTTTCGAAGCTGGCCTTGCCGATGGTGCAGTGGATGATGCCGGCCTTGTCGGTGCGGTAACGCACCTGACCCGACTTGGCATTCTTGACGGCTTCGCCCGGGTTGGCCGAAACGGTGCCGACCTTCGGGTTCGGCATCAAGCCACGCGGGCCCAGCAGGGTGCCCAGCTTACCGACAACGCGCATCGCGTCCGGGGTAGCAATGACGACGTCATAGTTCAGATCGCCGGCCTGCATCTTCTCAGCCAGGTCGTCCATGCCGACGGCTTCGGCGCCAGCGGCCAGGGCTTCGTCAGCCTTGGCACCGGCCGGAGCGAACACGGCAACGCGGACCGACTTGCCGGTACCGGCCGGCAGCACGGTGGAACCGCGAACCTGCTGGTCGGACTTCTTGGCATCCACGCCCAGACGCACGGCCACGTCGATGGACTCGACGAACTTGGCCTTGGTGGCGGTCTTCAGGATGTTGATTGCGTCCTCGAAGGCGTATGCCTTGCCCGGGACGATAGCGGCCTTGATGGCCTTCTCACGCTTGGTCTGTGCCATCAGATTAACCCTCTACCACCAGGCCCATGGAACGGGCAGAACCCGCGATCGTACGCACGGCGGCGTCAAGGCTGGCAGCCGTCAGATCCGGCTCCTTTGCCTTGCAGATTTCTTCCAGCTGCGCGCGAGTAACCTTGCCCACCTTGTCGGTGTTCGGCTTCTTCGAACCCGAAGAAATGCCAGCGGCCTTCTTCAGCAGCGTGGTCGCCGGGGTGCTCTTGGTGATGAAGGTGAACGTACGGTCCGAGTAGGCCGTGATGATCACCGGCACCGGCAGACCCGGTTCCAGCTTCTGCGTGGCAGCGTTGAACGCCTTGCAGAATTCCATGATGTTCAGGCCACGCTGACCCAGCGCAGGACCGACCGGCGGCGAGGGATTGGCCTGACCGGCCTTTACCTGCAGCTTGATATAACCGACAACTTTCTTTGCCATTAGAGTGCTCTCCGGGTGCTAGCGCCTTGCGACAACAGGCTCCCCATCGGACCGGGAATCACGCGTCCCGGCATCGCGTTGTGAAATCGCACCAAAGGCCACCTCGCGGCAGCCCTTGATTTGCTCCCTCATTGGGGAGCCGAAAATTGTAGCAGCTTTTTTCGTCGCCACCTGAACAGGCGGCGCGCAGCCATCAGATCGCTTTCTCGACCTGGCCGAATTCAAGCTCGACCGGCGTGGCGCGACCAAAGATCAGCACCGAGACGCGCAGACGGCTCTTTTCGTAATTGACTTCTTCGACAACGCCATTGAAGTCATTGAACGGGCCTTCGGTGACACGGACCATCTGGCCCGGCTCGAACAGCACCTTCGGACGCGGCTTCTCGACACCCTCCTGGACGCGATTCAGGATGGCAGCAGCTTCGCTGTCCTGGATCGGCAAAGGACGGTCAGCAGTGCCACCAATGAAACCCATGACCTTCGGGGTTTCCTTGACCAGATGCCAGCTTTCGTTGTCGATACGCGGGATACCGGCTTCTTCGTGGGTCTCGATCTGTACCAGCACGTAACCCGGGAAGAACTTGCGCTCGGAGCGGCGCTTCTGGCCAGCGCGCATTTCCACCACTTCTTCCGTGGGGACCAGCACGTCGCCAAAAAGCTCCTGCATCTCGTCACGCGCAATGCGATCACGCAGTGCCTGCGCAACCGACTTCTCAAAACCTGAATAGGCGTGAACGACGTACCAACGCTTCACAGATATCTCCTTAACGACCCAGGAACCACTGGGTCAGCTTCTGGATCACGAAGTCGAAGCCACCCAACAGCAGGCTCAACACGATCACCACCACAACCACCACCCACGTCATGCGGATAGCTTCCTGGCGGGTCGGCCACACGACCTTGCGCAGCTCGAAACGGGATTCAGAAAGGAATTCGATTGCCTGACGGCCCTTCGTGGTCAGCACGAACACTGCACCACCGGCCACCAGACCCAAAACCACTGCCAGCGCACGCCACTGACCGGCCCATGCGCCCAGCTGGGCAGCACGCGGCTGATCGGCAAACCAGAACCAGACAAACAAACCAGCCAGCACCAACAGCGCAGCGCCGACGTACTTGACGATATCGCCACCAGAAGACGCGGCGGGCTTGGAATGTTCGATCTTGCTGTTCATCCGACTCTTGTAGCTGGTGCGACCAAGGTCACTGGATAGAGAGTTGCAAATGGCACGCCAGGAGGGACTCGAACCCCCAACCTGCGGTTTTGGAGACCGCTGCTCTGCCAATTGAGCTACTGGCGTAAAACTTGGCTATTACATATCACCTTAGACGGCGAAGGCGGACCGAGGTACCCGGCCCGCCATCCGCGCCGCCAACAGCAGTTACTGCTGGCGCTCCAGGCTTATTAAGCGACGATCTTTGCGACCACGCCGGCGCCGACGGTACGGCCACCTTCGCGGATTGCGAAGCGCAGACCTTCGTCCATTGCCACCGGGTTGATCAGGGTGACAACCATCTTCACGTTGTCGCCCGGCATCACCATCTCGACGCCTTCCGGCAGCTCAACCGCACCGGTGATGTCGGTGGTACGGAAGTAGAACTGCGGACGGTAGCCCTTGAAGAACGGGGTGTGACGGCCGCCCTCGTCCTTCGACAGAACGTACACTTCGGCTTCGAACTGGGTGTGCGGCTTGATCGAACCCGGCTTGGCCAGAACCTGGCCACGCTCGACGTCGTCACGCTTGGTGCCGCGCAGCAGCAGACCAGCGTTGTCACCTGCCTGACCCTGGTCCAGCAGCTTGCGGAACATTTCCACGCCGGTGACGGTGGTCTTCTGGACCGGACGGATACCGACGATTTCGATTTCTTCGCCGACCTTGATCACGCCGCGCTCGATACGACCGGTCACCACGGTGCCGCGGCCCGAGATCGAGAACACGTCTTCCACCGGCATCAGGAACGGCTTGTCGACGTCACGCTCCGGGGTCGGGATCCAGCTGTCCAGTGCATCGACCAGCTTCAGGATGGCCGGCACGCCGATGTCGCTCTGGTCGCCTTCCAGCGCCATACGAGCCGAACCGTGCACGATCGGGGTGTCGTCGCCCGGGAAGTCGTACTTGCTCAGCAGCTCGCGGACTTCCATTTCGACCAGTTCCAGCAGCTCGGCATCGTCAACCATGTCGGCCTTGTTCAGGAACACGACGATGTACGGCACGCCGACCTGACGCGACAGCAGGATGTGCTCGCGGGTCTGCGGCATCGGGCCGTCAGCAGCCGAACAGACCAGGATCGCGCCGTCCATCTGGGCAGCACCGGTGATCATGTTCTTGACGTAGTCAGCATGGCCCGGGCAATCCACGTGGGCGTAGTGACGGGTAGCGGATTCGTACTCAACGTGTGCGGTCGAGATCGTGATGCCACGTGCCTTTTCTTCCGGCGCAGCGTCGATCGAGGAGTAATCCTTGAACTCGCCACCGAAGCGCTCTGCACCGATCTTGGTCAGTGCGGCAGTCAGCGTGGTCTTGCCATGATCGACGTGGCCGATAGTACCGACGTTAACGTGCGGCTTGGTACGCTCGAACTTGCTCTTGGACATGGCTGCTTCTTCTCGGTAACAGGGTTAGTTGTGCACTATCTGCGAAAGATGGTGCTCACGAAAGGAATCGAACCTTCGACCTCCTCCTTACCAAGGAGGTGCTCTACCGACTGAGCTACGTGAGCGAGTTGTCTATTATGCCGTGTTTTTTCGTTTCGTTCAATGGAGCGGGAGACGGGAATCGAACCCGCACCATTAGCTTGGAAGGCTAAGGTTCTACCGTTGAACTACTCCCGCACCGGGAAAACACGTCACAACATAAAACTGGTGGAGGGAGGTGGATTCGAACCACCGAAGGCGTAAGCCAGCAGATTTACAGTCTGCCCCCGTTGGCCGCTTGGGTATCCCTCCATTCCACTCCCTTGTCGAGGACCGCGGCCTTGCCGGTCAGGGGTGGGTGAGCTCGCTATTTTGGTGATCAGCGCCGATGCTGTCAACAGAAATCTTCACATTCGGTGAAATTTCTTTTTCGGCATCGGCGGTGCCGATCACTCGCCGGGCATTTTAATCTTTTCGTCGGCAAAAATCGCCACGTGCGGCACGCCATCGGCACCAATCCAACCGCGATACATGCCTTCGGTATTGAACGGCATCGCCGCCTTGCCATCCGCAGACAGAACGATACCGCCGCCATCGCCGCCGAGCTCTGGCACGCGCTTGACGATCACTTCATCGCCGGCCTGTGCCGGTGTTTCCTTCAGGTACTTCATGCGTGCACAGATCTCATGCGCGACGGACAGGCGGATGTAGTACTCACCCCAGCCCGTGCCTGAAACCGCACACTGATCATTGGCATAGGTGCCAGCGCCGATGATCGGCGAATCACCAACCCGTCCATAGCGTTTGTTGGTCATGCCGCCAGTGGACGTACCCGCGGCGAGCTTGCCCTGGTTGTCCAGCGCAACCGCACCGACGGTGCCGAAATGCTTGGCGGTCTCCAGGTCGGCATGTGCCTGCCCCGTCGCCTCTTCCTTCAATGCACGCTGCAACTGCTCCCAGCGTTTCTCGGTACGGAAGTAGGACGGATCCACCAGTTCGATCTTCTGTTCGGCGGCAAACATCTCCGCGCCCTGCCCCACCATCATCACGTGCGGCGAATGCTCCATCACGGCGCGCGACAGCAGGATCGGGTTCTTGACCGTATGCACGCCAGCGACGGCACCAGCACGCAGCGTGGCGCCATCCATCAGCGAGGCGTCCAGCTCATTCTTGCCGTCATGGGTAAACACCGCACCGCGACCTGCATTGAAGGTCGGATCGTTCTCCAACACAGTTATCGCGGCAGTCACCGCATCCAGTGCCGGCTTGCCAGCGGCCAGTGCCTGATGACCTTGACGCAATGCCTCGGTCAGCGCCGCACGTGCGGCGCGCTCTTCTGCAGCGCTGAAATCCTTGCGCTCCACCCCCGCCCCGCCATGGATGACCAGCAGGGGAGAAACCTCGGCTGCCGCAGCAGCTCCCGAGGACAGCGACGCCAGGCCCAGCAGTACTGCAGAAGTCAGCTTCATGTTTCTTCACTCCCGAATGGAAGCCCGATTCTAGGCAGGTGCCTGCCACTCTGAACAGTCACCACGGTCGCAGGCACCGCCTTTCCATCGCCAGCCACACCCACGCGGCCGCCTCCGCCCCCAACAGCCGCGCCGCGCGCCAAAGGACAACAAAAAAAGGGGCCGAAGCCCCTTTTTATCTGTTGAACGCACGCACTCAGTTGGGATGCAGCTCCAACTCGCCGTCGACGACACTGGCCATCGCGGTGAAGGCGGCATTGTCGACCTTGAAGCCATCCAGATGCAGGCGACTACCCGAGCCCACGCCCGTGACCGGAATCGAACTGAATTCCAACGGCTCACCATTGCTCAGGCGATCAGCCGTGCGGCGCGGCATCACCAACCATGCATAGCCATCGACCAGCGAGTACACCCGGCCACGCCCATCGGCCTCCACGCACAGCGCGGTGTCCTCATCCACGCCGATACCGACGATGTCGTCCTGGCCCTTGTCCTGGGCAGCGCGGGCGACGAAGACAATCAGCCGTCCCAAACGGTCACGCTTGGCAAAGTGCGTATCGGTCACCACGTTCGACAGGTAGGGCATGGTCAGGAAATCCCGGTCCATGGTCACCTCGCTGCCCATCGGGTCGCTCAACGCAGTCGGCGAATTGACACTGCCGCCATCCAGCGCGCCATAGGAATAACCACCAAGGATGGCCAAGCCCGCACTGGTGCCACCAATCGGCTTGCCCGCGCGGACATGCTCATTGAGCAGGGTATTGAGCTCGGTGCCCTTCCAGAAACGGATGTAGCGCGACTGGTCACCGCCAGCGATGAAAATCGCATCGGCACCACGCACCACCCGCAGCACGGCCGGATCGTCGGCCGCCTTGCGGCTGTCGAACACCAGCGTCTGCACTGCGGTGACGCCGCCGATGTCGTAGTACAGCTCCTTCTGCATGTTGTCGTCGCCAGAGGCGCGCAGGATCACCACGCGGCCGTGCCCTGCCCGCTCAACCCACCAGTGGAAGGCTTCCGGCACCCAGTCGCCGCCGCCCATCAACATCATGGCCGCCTCGGTCTTGCCCGGGCGCGGCACATCCAGGTCACCTACTTCGTAGTAGCGATAGCCGGCAGCACTGATGCCGCGCGAATCCTCGGCGTGGGCCACGCCCCCCGCAGCAATAGCCGCGATAGCCAGGACCACTCGCCCCAGCCAGGAACTCTTACGTTTCATAGCGCCCTCTACCCGATCCATGTAATCGCTTACAGCTGTAATGCCAGACTTTCTGGCAGTGGTCAAGCGTGTAAAAAAGGTGTTAGATGCAGTGACCCCATTCACATTACAGACAGGGTTGGCCGGCATTCCCCTACATGCCGACAGGACAAATCCGGACACTTTTCATCAGAGAGCTGATTCATGCGTAAGCACGCAATGGTGTGTTCAATCCAACTGGCCCTGCTGTCGATGGCCGCCCCCGCCCTGGCGCAGACCGCCACCCAGGGCCAACCGCAACAACTCGACACGGTGCAGGTCACCGGCTCGCGCATCCCGCGCGCCCAGGTGGAAGGCCCGGCACCGGTCACCGTGGTGACGGCTGAGCAGATCAAATCCGCCGGCTTCACCTCGGTACCCGACGTACTGCGCTCGCTCAGCCAGAACAGCGGCAGCACGCAGGGACAGCAGAACACCACCGGCGCCCAGTCCACGCCTGGCGCACAGGCAGTCGATCTGCGCGGCCTTGGGCCCAACCATACCCTTGTACTGGTCAATGGCCGACGCATCGCCGACTTCCCGCTGCCGCTCAATGGCCGCAGCAACTTCACCGATGTCGGCAACATCCCGCTGGGCATGATCGACCGGATTGAAGTGCTGACCGGCAGCGCCTCGGCGGTGTACGGCTCGGACGCAATGGCCGGCGTCATCAACTTCATCCTCAAGAAGTCCACCGATGGCACCACCTTCGACTACCGCTTTGGCGACACCAGCCGGGGCGGTGGCTCATCGCAGAATTTGACGATCACCACCGGCTTTGAGCAGGACAAGTTCAGCGGCATCGTCGGCGTTGAACTGATCAACAAGCGCCCGTTGTGGGGCACCGACCGCAGCGTGCAGGATTCGACGCTGGATTCGCCTGCTGCAGAACGCCAGCTGCCGCGCCTCATCGCGCAGCTGCAGAACTGGGACGATGACGAAAACATCGCCCCGGCCGACAATTGCGCGGCGATGGCCGGCCTCAACGGCGGCACCACCGTGCTCGCCGAGAACGACCTCGGCCCGTATTGCGGCAGCGAACGCGCCATTGCCTATCGCACCATCCAAAACGAGCGCAAAGGCTTCAATGCCTATGGTTCGTTCGAGTACCGCTTCAATGATGCGCTGTCGTGGTTTGCCGATGTCCAGCTTGGCCAGCAGAAGGTCAAACTGCTGACCGGCACCAATGGCAATGATGTCGCCAGCGACCACATGGGCTGGGAGTTCCATGACCCGAACTCGGAAGGCAACTACCGCAACAAGATCTTCTACAACGCCACCACCGGGCGTTATGAGAACTGGGCGCGTCAGTTCACCCCGGAGGAGGTTGGCGGCCTGCGCAACCGCATGAACACCACCACCCAGAAGACGTTTGCGGTAACCACCGGCCTGAAGGGCATGTTCGCCGAGGAGTGGAACTGGGAAGCGGCCTACAACCACTCCCAGTACAAGGCTGACGTCAAGATGCCGCGCATCAAGGCAGCTGCAGCCAACCGCCTGTTCCTGGGCGAACTGCAGGGTTACGACGATGACGGCATCGCGATCTACACCCCGGATCCGACGCGCCTGTTCACACCACTGACCACCGCCGAGTTTGCCTCGATCGCGGCGATGTCCACCTTCCGCCCGGAAGCCAAGAACGACAACCTCAGCTTCACCGTCGATACCGCGTCGCTGTTCTCGCTGCCTGCAGGTGACGTCGGCTTCGCAGGTGCAGTGGAATACGGTGAACAGTCCTACAAGATCAATCCCGATCCACTCGCACTTACCGAAGACGCATACTACGGGCCGCGCTATGGTGATGGCAGCGGCGACCGTGATCATTGGAGTGCTGCCGGCGAATTGCGCTTGCCAATCGCTTCCACCCTGCAGGCCAGCGTTGCCGGCCGCTATGACCGTTACAGCTACGGCAACAAGAGCCCGGGCAAGTTCACCTACAGCGCCGGTCTTGAATGGCGTCCGCTGGATACGCTGTTGCTGCGCAGTTCTTATGGCACCGGCTTCCGTGCGCCGGACATGCACTACCTGTTTGCCGGCAACGACTACTACCGCACCCGCTTCGCCACCGATTACCTGGCCTGTCGTTCGGACAATGCCGGTGCAACCGACGGCGAATGCTACGACCGCGACTTTGGCAACTACGACGTCAGCACGTTCGATGTCTACAGCGGCAACATGAATCTGGATGAGGAGACGAGCAAGTCGTTCTCGGCCGGTTTCGTGTGGTCACCCGTGACCAACTTCGATCTGGCGGTGGACTACTACAAGATCCGGATCGAGAATCAGGTGCAGACGCAGGACCGCGAACTGTTGCGCATCCAGGAAGCGGACTGTCGCCTCGGCAGAACCGATACAGGTGCCGCCGTGGACATCAACTCACCGACCTGCGTGGATGCCCTGGCCCGCGTAGTCCGCGATGCAGACGGCAACATCACCAGCGTGCTGTTCGGCCCGATCAACATCGCCAACGAGGAAACCTCGGGCATCGACGTGGCCGCCAACTACCGTCTGCAGACAGCGAACGCAGGCGATTTCAGCTTCACCGGCCAGTACAACTGGACCCATCGCCACACCCGCCAGCAGTTCCCCGGCGACCCGAAGGAAGACATGCTCGATGTCAGCTTCAGCGCCACCACGCTGCCGCGGGTGAAGTCGAACCTGGGCGTGAGCTGGGACAAGGGTGCCTGGGGCGCCAGCCTGTTCGGCAACTACCTGGGCAAGGTCGCCAACTACGACAACGACGCATGGACCAAAGCAACCTGGCGCTTCAACGCCGGCGCCCGCTACGACATCACTGATCACCTGCGGGTGTCGCTGTCGGTCAACAACCTGTTCGACAAGATGCCGCCGAAGGACCCGACCTGGTCGAATTACCCGTACTACGACACTTCGTGGTTCGACAGCATGGGCCGCAGCTACTACCTGCAGCTCACCTGGAAGTTGGGCGGCAAGGCGCTGTAAGGCCAGTCTGCACCTAGTGCCAACAAGGCCCGCCATTGGCGGGCCTTGTTGTTTGTGCGGGCCTTGGCGGCACCACCAGCCAGCACTGCCTGGACAACACCATGACAATTCTTCTCCACAGCCGCTGTGTGCAATGGCTGGAGAAGGCTGTGGACAACCGCGTGCAGGCCTTGCGCTGCAAGGCTTTCAAAATGGCGGTGTTTTTTTCGCCACTGCACTACAACGAAGGCATGCGGCTTTTTGTGGGAGCGGCGTAAGCCACGAAGCACGCACATCATCAGATGCCCCAGCCTCCCGGGACTGCAGGAATACCAGCTTCGTGGCTGACGCCGCTCCTACAAGCAGTCATCCGGCTTATCGGGTTCTCCACAAGCGCTGTGCGCAATGGCTGGAGAAGGTTGTGGACAACCGCGTGCAGGCCTTGCGCTGCAAGGCTTTCAGAATGGCGGTGAATTTTTCGCCAATGCACTACAACAACGGCGTGCGGCTTTTTTGTAGGAGCGGCGTAAGCCGCGAAGCACGCACATCATCAGGTGGCGCAGTCTCCCGGCGTTGCAGGAATGCCAGCTTCGCGGCTCACGCCGCTCCCACAAGCATCCGTCTGCCCAGGGATTTCTCCACAGCCGCTGTGTGCAATGGATGGAGAAGACTGTGGACAATTGCGCGCAGGCCTTGCGCTGCAAGGCTTTCAAAATGGTGATCAAATTTTAATCACACAACAAACCACACATACAACACGGCCCCGCATTGCGGGGCCTTGTTGCTGCAGCAACGTCGCTGGAATCAGACGTTGAAGCGGAAATGCAGCACGTCGCCTTCCTTGACGATGTAGTCCTTGCCTTCCAGGCGCAGGCGGCCGGCTTCCTTGGCGCCCTGCTCACCCTTGAGGTTGATGAAGTCCTCGTAGCTGATGGTTTCGGCACGGATGAAGCCACGCTCGAAGTCGGTATGGATCACGCCTGCTGCCTGCGGTGCGGTCGAACCGGCGCGCAGCTGCCATGCGCGGACTTCCTTCACACCTGCGGTGAAGTAGGTCTGCAGGCCAAGCAGCTTGTAGCCGGCACGGATCACGCGGTTCAGGCCGGGCTCTTCCAGACCGAGATCCTTGAGGAACTCGTCGCGGTCGGCGTCGTCCAGCTGCGCCATTTCTTCTTCGATGGCCGCACACACCGGCACCACTTCGGCACCTTCGGCCGCGGCGCGGGCGCGCACGACATCCAGCAGCGGATTGTTCTCGAAGCCGTCTTCGGCAACGTTGGCGATGTACATCAGCGGCTTCAGCGTGATCAGGAACATGTCACGGATCAGCGCCTTCTCATCGGCATCGAGGCCGGCGGCACGCGCCGACTTGCCCTGGTCCAGCGCCGAAGCCAGCTTTTCCAGCACCGGCTTGCGGGCCAGCGCTTCCTTGTCGTTGGCCTTGGCCGCGCGGGTGGCGCGATCCAGCGCCTTCAGCACCGATTCCAGGTCGGCCAGCGCCAGCTCGGTATCGATGGTTTCGATATCAGCGATCGGGTCGACCTTGTTGGCCACGTGGATGACGTTGCCGTCTTCGAAGCAGCGCACGACGTGGGCGATGGCGTCGGTCTCGCGGATGTGGGCCAGGAACTTGTTGCCCAGGCCTTCACCCTTGGACGCACCAGCGACCAGACCGGCGATGTCGACGAACTCCATCGTGGTCGGGATCACCCGTTCCGGCTTGACGATGGCTGCCAGCGCATCAAGGCGCGGATCCGGCACCGGCACCACGCCGGTGTTCGGCTCGATCGTGCAGAACGGGAAGTTGGCCGCAGCGATACCCGCCTTGGTCAGCGCATTGAACAGGGTCGACTTGCCGACATTGGGCAGACCGACGATGCCGCATTTGATACCCATGCTTGAACTCCCGTGAATGGAAAATCGGGAATGGAGAACCGGAAGGGCCTAGTGCCGTTCCATTCCCCATTCCCCATTTTTCGCTCACTTGGTGGTGTGCAGACGCTTCATCGCTTCGCTGTAATCACCGGCTACCGCCAACGGCATCACGTCGATGGCCGCATCGATGGCCTGTGCCATCAGCACGGCGTCGTCCGGCGACGGACGGCCCAATACCCAACCCACCACGCGGTCCTTGTGACCGGGATGGCCGATGCCAAGACGCAGGCGATGGAACTTGCCATGACCGAGCAGACGGATGGTGTCACGCAGGCCGTTCTGGCCGCCATGACCACCGTCGAACTTGAGCCGGGCCACGCCGGGCGGCATGTCCAGTTCGTCGTGTGCAAGCAGGGTCTGTTCCGGCTCGATCTTCCAGAACCGCTGTGCGGCGGTGACCGATTTGCCAGACAGGTTCATGTAGGTCGCCGGCTTCAACAGCCACACCGGCTGCCCGGCAATCTCGACCTTGGCGACTTCGCCAAACAGTTTGCTTTCCAGCGCCCAGCGCGCGCCCTGCCGCTCTGCCAGGGCCTCAACGAAATGAAACCCGGCATTGTGCCGGGTCCGGGCGTGTTCGGGTCCGGGGTTGCCCAGACCAACGATCAATCGCAAGCCAGTCATCTGTCAGATACACCTGCTGCGCCCGCTCCGAAGAGCGGGCGCAGCATGGCCGATTACTCGGCTGCTGCTTCTTCTGCAGCGGCGGTCTTGGCGATGACAACAGCGTCGTCATGGCCCTTGCCCAGCTTCAGGGCCGGAATTTCCACGCCAGCCGGCAGCTTCAGGCCCGACAGGTAGATGATGTCGCCAGCCTTCAGCTCGCCCAGGTCGACTTCGATCGACTCCGGCAGGTCCTTCGGCAAGCAAGCGATCGACACTTCCTTCAGTTCGTGGGTGACCAGCACGTCGGCAGCCTTGCCAGCCGGCGAGGTGTCTTCGTTGATGAAGGTCAGCGGCACCGAAGCGTGCAGCACTTCATTTTCGTTCACGCGCTGGAAATCCAGGTGCATGACCAGCTGCTTGTACGGGTGACGCTGCATGTCACGCAGCAGCACCTTGTGGATGGTGCCGTCGAGGTTCAGGTCGATGATCGACGAGTAGAACCAATCGTTGAACTGGGCCAGCCAGATTTCGTTGTGGTTGAACTGGACCTTCACCGGCTCCTTGTCACCACCGTAAACGATACCCGGGACCACGCCTTCGTGACGCAGGCGGCGGCTCGCACCCTGACCTTGCACGTCACGACGGGCGACTTTGATTTCGTGGGAATTTGCCATTGTTGACTACTCTAGGTTGTTGCATCGCCTCGCGGCGTTGCGTAAAGACTCTTCCGCGACCAGAAGAGCCCGTGATGATCCCCGGCAAGCCGGGGACCGGATGCATCAATCCACGTACATCGAGCTGACCGACTCACCGAAGGCGATGCGACGCATCGTCTCGGCCAGCATTTCGGCCACGCTGATCTGGCGGATCTTGGGACAGACGCGGGCCACTTCGGAAAGCGGAATCGTGTCGGTCACCACCAGCTCGTCGAGCTGGGAGTTGTTCAGGTTGTCCACCGCCGGGCCCGAGAGCACGGCGTGGGTGCAGTACGCGGCGACCTTCAGTGCACCGCGCGCCTTGAGGGCGGCAGCGGCAGCACACAGGGTGCCGGCGGTGTCGACGATGTCGTCGACCATCACGCAGGTCTTGCCCTCGACGTCACCAATGATGTTCATCACGGTGGCGACGTTGGCACGCGGACGGCGCTTGTCGATGATGGCCAAGTCGGCATCATCCAGGCGCTTTGCCACGGCGCGGGCGCGTACCACGCCGCCTACGTCCGGGCTGACCACGATCAGGTTGTCGGTGCCGTAGACACGCCAGATGTCGGCCAGCAGCAGCGGCGACGCATAGACGTTATCGACCGGCATGTCGAAGAAACCCTGGATCTGATCGGCGTGCAGGTCGACCGTGAGGATCTGGTCGGTATGCACGGCCGAGAACATCTTTGCAGCAACCTTCGCGGTGATCGGCACGCGCGAGGAGCGCATGCGGCGATCCTGGCGGGCGTAGCCGAAGTACGGCACCACCGCGGTGACGGATGCGGCGCTCGCGCGCTTGAGCGCGTCGATGATCACCAGCAGTTCCATCAGGTTCTCGGCACTGGGAGCACCGGTCGGCTGAACGACGAAAACATCCTGCTTGCGCACGTTTTCCTGGATCTCGACCTGTACTTCACCGTCGGAGAACTTGGAAACCAGCGCCTTGCCCGGCCTTACCCCGAGTTCCTTGCAGATGCTCTGTGCAAGAGGTTTATTGGCATTGCCGGAAAAGACCAGCAGGTTCGGGGAATCTTGCATGACAGCTCTCTCGGGCGGGGGCGAGTAGCAAATGGAAACGTGAGTACTGCAGTGGTGGCGCAGGTGTGACTGGCGCACATCCATTGCGCTTACAGCGTTGGGAGTGTGTGGCAGGGGCGGTAGGATTCGAACCTACGAATGCCAGGATCAAAACCTGGTGCCTTGGGCCTCTTGGCGACGCCCCTGCATCAAACAATTCCCGTCGTATCCAGCGCATCCAGCAGTGGCGAGCGATCAACACCCGCAGCTACCCATGCTCGCAGTTGCGGCGGCAACTCCGCCAAGGCCTGCTCTGCAGCAGCGCGCGTGGCGAACTCGACGAAACAACCGCTTCCCGACCCCGTGAGTCGTGCCCGACCAATACCTGACAAGGCCTGGAACGTCGCCTCGATGGCAGGTTCCTGGCGCCGTAGTACCGGCTCGAACGCATTTCCGAGGACGGTCCCGGAAGCGAAGTCCGCTATTTTCACGGGCTTGGCATCCCGCGTCAAATGCTGTGAACGGAAAAGTTCAGCCGTGGGCACGTGAACGCCCGGATCCACCAGCAAATACCATGCTTCCGGCAATTCCATCGGCGTCAGCAATTCGCCCACACCTTCGGCCCAGGCGCTGCGCCCGCGCACGAATACCGGTACATCGGCGCCTAGACCGACACCAAGTGCGGCCAGCGCGTCCTCGTCCAGACCAGTGCCCCATAGCGCATTCAGCGCCACCAGCACGGTTGCCGCATCGGATGAGCCACCGCCAAAGCCGCCGCCGGCAGGGATCCGCTTTTCGACCCGGATATCGACACCTTTACCGCAATTGGTGGCATTTTTCAGCGCGATGGCCGCACGAACCACCAGATCATCAGCCTCGGCTACACCGGCCACCGATGGCCCGTCCCGATGCACCTGACCATCTTCACGCAGGCGCAGCCCGATGCGATCACCCCAATCCAGCAGCCGGAATACGGTCTGCAACACGTGGTAGCCATCCGCGCGACGGCCGGTGATATGCAGAAACAGGTTCAACTTGGCCGGGGCCGGCCAGTACGACCAGCCCGCTTCGACAACAACGGCAGTCATGGCGCGTCCGCACCCCATTCATCCACGATCAGGCGGACCTTGGCATCGCCATTGACCGCCTCGATCCGGCGCGGCAACGACGGACGCCCGGCCTCGGCCGGGTACCAGTCCAGGTAATCCACCTGCCAACCCTGCTGGCGCAGTACCCGTGGCCGCCCTTCGGCGTCGAAGCCCAGGTGTTCGGGACTGGCACCGGCGCTGGGAAGACCGCGCACCCACTCCGCCAGCTGGGCGACCGGGATTTCCCAGCCAGTGGCCTGCAACAGCAACTGGCCGGCGTCATCGGCCGTGCGCGGCCCGCCATCAAGTCCCTCCAGACGCACCGCCTGGCCGGGCTCACCACCACTGAGTTGCCAGCTCTGGCGAGTCACTGGTGCAGCCAGGCTGACCTGATAGGCAGGCCCCTGCTGCAGCCAGTCGATCCGGCCGTTGCCACCGTTGCGCCCCTTGCTGATCGCCACCCGGCCCTGGAACGACCAGTCCGGCTGCGCCCGCAAGGCGGTTTGCCGCTGCTGCTCCGCCGCCTGTGCCTGCGCGGACACCTGCGCCACTTCAGCCGCTACCGGCGCCGTTTGGCGCTTGGGCACCGAACCACAGGCTGCGAGCGTACCTACCACCAGCAGCGCCAACGGCGCCCGCCACATCATTACGTTCATACACCCAACTTTTCGATCGCACGCTGCAGCGCACGGTTGTCCGGATCCAGCTTGCGGGCCTCGTCGAAGTAGCGCCGGGCTTCGTCTTTCTGCCCCAGCACCCACAGCACCTCGCCCACATGCGCGGCGATTTCCGGGTCCTTGTTCAAGCCCCAGGCGCGGCGCAGATGCACCAGCGCCTCGTCGTTGCGACCCAGCCGATACAGCACCCAGCCATAGCTGTCGACGATGGCCGCATTGTCCGGCTCGGCGACGCGCGCACGGTCGATCAGCTCCAATGCCTCCTGGTAGCGCTGGGTGCGGTCGGCCAAGGTATAGCCCAGCGCGTTCAGCGCCGCCACGTTCTCCGGCTCGGCCACCAGCACCTTGCGCAGGTCAGCCTCGGCGCGCGGCACATTGTCGTTGCGCTCCCAGGCCAGCGCGCGGGCGTACAGCAAGGCACTGTCATCCGGGAACGCAGCCAGGCCACGGGCCAGCACATCGAACTCGGCCTTGGTATCGCCATCACGCAGTTGCAGCTCGGATTCGAGCAGATAGGCGTCACGGCGCACATCGTCGTCCAGCGAGGCATCGGCCTGGATCGATTGCACTTCCTTGGCAGCGCGCGCCTTGTCGCCCATCAGGTGCAGCGCGTTGACCGCACGCAGCTGGGCCTCACCGCGATGCTCGCCACCGGGCACGCCGTGATACCAATCCACGGCTTCCTGGTAGCGCTTCAGGTACTCGGCGATCTTGCCCAGCAGCAGGCGCTGGTCGGGATCAGGCTTGCTGGCCTTGGCCGCGATGTCCTGATACAGCGCCAGCAGCGCCACATCGTCCTTCTGCTTGGCCAGCAGCGAGGCACGCATGCCCCAGCTCTGCAGGTTCTGCTCACCTATCGACAGGACATGCTCGGCTGCGGCGGTTTCACCCAGCGTGTCATAGGCGATGGCCAACGCACCACGCAGCTCTTCGTCCTTCTCGGCCCTGGGCTCGATGCCCTTGAGCAGGGTCAGCGCCTCGTCCTTCTTGCCGGCTTGGTTGAGTTGGGAGGCATGCAACAGCGCCACCCGCGGCTCGTCCGGGAAGCGCCGGACCACCTCGCCGACCATGCGCCGCGACAACTCCGGTCGCTCCATGCGCAGGGCCAGCCGGCCGAACTCCTGCCAGGCCTCCAGATCATTGGGGATCGCATTGGCGTCCACCAGCATGCCCAGCACCTGTGCCGGCACCGCCGGGTCGCGGCCACCAGTAGCCAGCGCCAGCAGCGCATAGCGCCAGGCGCGCGGCTCAGGAGAGCGCAGCACCGCCAACAACTCCTTGCGGGCCAGCTTGGCATCGCCATTGCGCATGGCCAGCGCACCACGGGTGCCGCGCACTGCGACCGAACCAGGGTCACGCTGCGCCCAAAGCGCCAGCGCCTGTTCGGCGCGGTCGGCATCATCGGCCAGCATGGCGATGCGGGTGGCACGTTCAGCCAGGCCCACGTCGCCCTTGGCTTCCTGGGCGGCCTGCAGGTACCAGCGGGCGGCATCGGGCAACTTGCCGGCCTGCAGCGAGAATTCGCCGGCCAGCACCGGGGTCAGCGGCAGGCCTTCGGCCGCCAATGGCGCTTGGACTGGCGCAACCGGGGCCGCCAGCACCGGAAAAACCGGCAGGGAAAGCAACAGAACGGTGCATATGCGATTGAATACGGGCATCTGACGCAACCGGGCCGTAAAATGGCGGCCTTCAACAGCCAGCAGCTTATCGCAAGCAACTGAACAGATGACCCTGTGGGTGCTCGGACTGAATCACCAGACTGCGCCGGTAGAACTGCGCGAACGCGCTGCCTTTGGCGGAGACGCCCTGCCGCGCGCGATGGATTCATTGCGGCAGACCCCGCAACTGGCCGAGGCGGTGCTGCTGTCCACCTGCAACCGCACCGAGCTGTATGCCGTTGCCGAGGACAGCAAGGCCTTGAGCCACTGGCTGGAGCACCACGCCGGCAGCCTGCAGGGCTACCTCTACCAGCACAGCGACGCTGAGGCCGTGCGCCACCTGTTCCGGGTCGCCACCGGCCTGGACTCGATGGTGCTGGGCGAGCCGCAGATCCTGGGCCAGGTGAAAGATGCCTGGGCGCTGGCCCACGACAGCGGCGCAATCGGGCAACAATTGGACCGGTTGTTCCAGCAGACCTTCTCCGTGGCCAAGCGTGCCCGCACCGACACCCGCGTCGGCGCCAATCCAATCTCGGTGGCTTCCACCGCGGTGCGGCTGGCGCAGGACTCGTTTGCACGAATGGATGAATCCACCGTGCTGCTGGTCGGTGCCGGCGAAACCATGGAGCTGGTCGCCAAGCATCTGAGCGATGCCAAGGTGAAGCGCCTGCTCATCGCCAATCGCACCCTGGCCAATGCCCAGGACCTGGCCAGCCGGCACGGCGGCGTGGCGTTGCCCTTGACCGAGCTGGAGCGCCATCTGGGCGAAGCCGATGTGGTGTTCTCGGCCACCGCCGCGCGCGAGCCGGTGATCCTGCACCGCCAGGTCGCCAACGCGTTGCGCCTGCGCCGGCACAAGCCGATGCTGCTGTTCGACCTGGCCGTGCCTCGCGATATCGACGCCGAGGTTGGCACGCTGGCCGACGCCTACCTGTACACCGTGGATGACCTGGAACGGGCCGTGGAAGAAAACCGCCGCGGCCGCCGCGAGGCCGCCGCCGAGGCCGAATCCATCATCGACCTGCAGGTCACCCGTTACCTGGAGAACCTGCGCGCCACTCGCCTGCAGGCGCCGATCCGGCAACTGCGCGCGTTCGGCGAGGCCACCCGCGCCGAATTGCTGGCCAAGGCCCGGCAACAGCTGGCGCATGGCAAACTCCCCGACGAAGTACTGGAGCAGTTGGCGCACGGCCTGACCAACCGCCTGCTGCATCCACCCACCGCCGCCCTGCGCCAAGCCGCGCAGGATGGCGATACCGATCTCACCCGCGCCGCCGAGCGCCTGTTCCCGGCCACCCCCGGGTATCACCACCCCGCTGCGAGGAATGATGACGCCGACCCTGCGCCGTAAGCTGCTGGCACTGGCCGAGCGCCGAGAAGAACTGGAACGCCTGCTTTCCGACCCTGATGTGGTCGCCGACAACGAGCGTTTCCGCAATTTTTCCCGTGAGTTCTCGCAACTGGAACCCATCGCCACTGCATTGGCGAACGAAACCCGTGCGCTGGAAGACCTGGCCTCGGCCGAAGCCATGCGCAATGACCCGGAACTGCGCGAGCTGGCCGAGGAAGAAATCAGCGCTGCCCAGGCCCGCCTGCAGGTATTGGACAAGGAACTGGCGCTGCTGTTGGTGCCACGCGACCCGCGCGATGAAGGCAACCTGTTCCTGGAAGTGCGCGCCGGCACCGGCGGCGACGAGGCGGCGATTTTTGCCGGCGACCTGTTCCGCATGTACGCCCGCTATGCCGAGCGCCAGGGCTGGAAGGTGGAAATCGAATCCGACAACCCCGGCGAACACGGCGGCTACAAGGAGATCGTGGCACGCGTGGTTGGCCGCGGCGCCTACTCCAAGCTGAAGTTCGAATCCGGCACGCACCGTGTGCAGCGCGTGCCGGCCACCGAATCGCAGGGCCGCATCCACACCTCGGCAGCGACGGTGGCGATCATCCCCGAAGCCGACGATGTCGAAGACGTGGTGATCAACCCTGCGGATCTGAAGGTGGACACGTTCCGTTCCTCCGGCGCCGGCGGTCAGCACGTCAACAAGACCGAGTCGGCGATCCGCATCACCCACGTCCCCACCGGCGTGGTGGTGGAATGCCAGACCGAGCGCAGCCAGCACGCCAATCGCGACAAGGCGATGAAGCGACTGAAGGCGCAGCTGCTGGATGCCGAGCGCAGCAAGCAGGCCGCAGCCCAGGCCGAGTCGCGCCGCCTGCAGGTAGGCAGTGGCGATCGCAGCCAGCGCATCCGCACCTACAGCTTCCCGCAGGGCCGCATCACCGACCACCGCGTCGAAGGCCTTACCTTGTATGACCTGCCCAACATCATCGAAGGCGGCCTCGACGACCTGATCGCACGGCTGCAGCACGAACACCAGGTGGATGAGCTGGCGCGCCTGGCTGAAGGGACGTAACCCCCTCCAGCACGCAGCACCTGCTTTGCTCCCTCCCTTATGCGAAGCATAGGGGAGGGCTGGGGAGGGGTAGCTTTGGCTTTGGCTTTGGCTTTGGCTTTGGCTTTGGCTTTGGCTCTGGCTTTGGCAGCTGCCTCTGGATTTGGCCTTAGTCGCCAGCCCAGAGCAAAATCAACAGCTACCCCTCCCCAACCCTCCCCTGCGCTACGCGCAAGGGAGGGAGCAAAGCAAGCACAATGACCAACGCCCTCAACGAACGCGACCAGCTCCGCAATGCCGTCACCCGCCAGCCCGGTGACTTCATCGCCTGGGTGATGCTGGCCGATGCAGAACTTGGCATCGGCGATGTGCGCGCAGGTGAAGCAGCTGCATCCAGAGCACTGCAGCTGCGTCCACAACACCCCGAAGCCCTCGCCCGGCTCGGCCGCGCCCGTTGGATGCAAGGCAGGCATGACGAAGCCGCCGCACTGCTGCTGCAGGCCTGCCAGCTCGCTCCGCAGCACCCCGGCATGGCCTTGTGGCTGGGGCACGTATTGGAAGATGCCAACCAGCCCGAAGCCGCCGCCGACGCCTATCGACGCGCGCATGCGCTGGCACCGGACGAGGCCTATATGGCCGCACAGCGCCTGAACTGGCAGCGCCGGCTCTGCGACTGGCGCGATATCGATGCGCTCTCGCAACAAGTGCGGCGCGCGGTAGCGCAAGGCAATCCCGCCGTGGAGCCCTTCGCCTTCCTCAGCGAGGATGCCAGCGCCGCCGAACAACTGGCCTGTGCGCGGCAACGTGCCGGCGTGCTTGCTCAAGCCATTCCGCGCCTGCCTGCAACGCAGGTGCGTGCACACGGCGCGCTGCGCGTCGGCTTTCTTTCCAACGGCTTCGGTGCGCACCCGACCGGACTGCTGACGGTCGCCCTGTTCGAGCAGCTGCACGCGCAGCCGCAATTGCAGGTCCACCTGTTTGCACTCAACCGCGACGATGGCAGCAGCATCCGCCAACGCCTGCAGGCCGCTGCGGAGCAACTGCACGACGTCAGCGGCCTGCCGCATGCGGCGATAGCCCAGCGCGTACGCAACACCGGCATCGATCTATTGTTCGACCTGCGCGGTTGGGGTGGCGGCGGCACACCCGAAGTACTGGCCATGCGCCCTGCTCCGCTGCAGTTGAACTGGCTGGCCTACCCCGGCACGTCCGGCGCGCCGTGGATCGACTACGTCGTCGCCGATGGATTCGTGCTGCCATCGGCGCTGGAATCAGGCTTCAGCGAAAGGGTGCTGCGCCTGCCGCGCGCCTTCCAGCCCTCGGACAACACCCGCATTGTTCAGTCGCCACCGTCGCGCGGCGACTGTGGCCTGCCGGAAGCCGGCGTGGTGTTCTGTTGCTTCAACAACAGTTACAAGCTCAACCCGCGCAGCGTCGAACGCCTGCTGCAGGTGCTGCTGGGCGTGCCCGGCAGCGTGCTGTGGCTGCTGTCCGGCCCAGGCAAGGCGGATCAGCGCCTGCAGGACGTCGCCCGTCAGCGCGGCGTGGATCCAGCCCGCCTGGTGTTCATGCGCAAATTGCCGCATCCGCAGTATCTGGCCCGCTACCAGCATGCCGATCTGTTCCTGGATACACACCCCTACAACGCCCACACCACCGCCTCCGACGCGCTATGGGCTGGCTGCCCGGTGTTGACTGCGCCCGGAAACACGTTTGCCGCGCGGGTGGCGGGCAGCCTCAACCATCACCTCGGCATGGATGACATGAATGTCGCCGATGACCAGACCTTCATCGCCAAGGCAATTGCACTGGCCAACAATACTGCCGCCCTGCAGGCCACGCGCCAGCGGCTGGCCGAAGCCCGCGAGCGTAGCAGCCTGTTCGACATGCCCGGCTTCGCCAGCGACCTGACCCAGTTGCTGCAACAGCTGGCCGGCAGCCACGGCTGGTGTGGCGCTGACATTGACTGACATGCGATTGGGTTAGGCTCGGCACTCCACAAGGAGTGACCATGGGCAAGCTCAAGCGCAAACAGTACGAAGCGTTGCTGGAACCGATGCAGCTGGAACTGGCCAACATGGCCCGCTGGGCCCAGCACTGCGGGCAGCGCGTGCTGGTGCTGTTCGAAGGCCGCGATACCGCCGGCAAGGGTGGTGTCATCCAGGACATCGCCAAGCACGTCAATCCGCGCCAGTGCCGGGTGGTGGCCTTGCCCAAGCCCAGCGAACGTGAAGACAGCCAGTGGTATTTCCAGCGCCATATCGCACACCTGCCCGCCGCCGGCGAGATCGTGCTGATGGACCGCAGCTGGTACAACCGTGCTGGCGTTGAAAAGGTGATGGGCTACTGCACCGATGCACAGTACAAAGACTTCCTCAAGCAGGCTCCCGCGTTCGAGAAACTGCTGATCGACGATGGCATCCTGCTGTTCAAGTACTGGCTGTGCGTGGACCAGGAACAGCAGGAAAAGCGCTTTGCCGAGCGCCGCGATGACCCGCTCAAGGGCTGGAAACTGTCGCCGATCGATCTGAAATCGCGGCAGGAATACAACGCCTACACGCAGGCCCGCGAAGCCATGCTGGAAGCCACCCACACCACACAGGCGCCGTGGACGCTGGTGGACTTCAATGACCAGAAGCGCGGCCGCCTGACCCTGATACGCGACCTGCTGGATCGCCTGCCGGATACCCACATCGACGAACCGGTGGTCGAACTGCCACCGCTGCCAGGCAAGCCCAAGAAGGAGAGGTACGGCGTGGTAAAGCCGATTACCCCGTTCGTTGTGGATGAAGAAGCCGCCAAGCCAAAGCGCACGTCCAGCGCCATGTAGTGCCGAGCCATGCTCGGCAGGAGCATTCCAGCAATGCCCGAAAGGCTGCCCTCACCCCACCCCCTCTCCCGTAAACGGGAGAGGGGCTTGTAGTGCCGAGCCATGCTCGGCAAGGGCATTCCCAGCGATGCTGCAGGAGCGGCGTAAGCCGCGAAGCCGGGATTGCGCGAAGAGCTGAAAAGCTACCCCTCCCCAACCCTCCCCTTCGCTGCGCGAAAGGGAGGGAGTAGCAGTGGCACCGCGGCCATCTGACAGATGCCGAGAACAGCCCCCTCCCTTTCGCGCAGCGAAGGGGAGGGAGTAGCAGCGGCACCGCAGCCATCTGACAGATGCCGAGAACAGCCCCCTCCCTTTCGCGCAGCGAAGGGGAGGGTTGGGGAGGGGTGCTCTTGGCTTCAAAGCTTGTTGCTGTCGCCTGGAAGCTACGTCCCGCCAAAAACCACCATCCCTTTAAACTGCCTTACCCCCGGCAGCCACAATCGCCTGCTCGATCTCCTGCGCATTCACCGGCCCCAGGAACTGCCTGACGACCTTGCCGTCCGGCCCGATCAGGTAGGTCATCGGCAAGCCACGCGGCGTCGCGAAATCCTTGGGCGGGCTGAAGGTATCGATGATGGCGATTGGATAGGCCACCGGATGCTCCTTCAGGAACGCCTGCATCTCGTCCAGCTCGATGTCCTCATAGGCCAGGCCAACCACTTCCACATTGCTGCGCATGGCATGCAGCGCCGACAACTCCGGCATTTCCTGCAGGCAGGGCGCGCACCAAGTGGCCCAAAAGTTCACCACCACCCACTGCCCACGGTGACTGGCCAGGTCATAGGTCTTGCCATCCACGGTTGGCACCTGCAGCTGCGGCACTTCCACCGTCTGCTGGACCACGCCGGGCTGGGTCGCCCCGGGCGTGGCCGGTGTCTCGGGTGCAGCAGCCGGTGCGGCGACAGGCGCCTGCTCGGGCTTGCACGCTGCCAGAGCCAGCGCCAGCAGCGCGACGGGAACAAACTTCTTGATCATCGACTCTCTCCGCGCTCTACATAGATGTCATCCACACGGCGCTTGAGCAGTTCGCGCAACGGCAGACGTAGTTGATCCAGGGCATCGCAGGCCGCTTGCCCGAGGCTGTCCTCGCGCATCGGCAGGTATTCCTCGGCGGCGGGAATACGCAGCTGCGCGCTTTCGTACAGTTCATGCAGGCTGATGCCGTCCAGGTCACGCGCCAGCAACCATTCCCCACGCTCGTCACGGCGCAGCACGCCAATAGCTTCCATCTGCTCCAGCAACTGCTGCAGCAAGGAGTCGGTGAGCATGGGCTCCAGCAGCAACAGCTGGTCTTCGTCCAGCCCCCGCCCTTGCTGCCGCGCCTCGCGGAAGCGTCCCAACAGACGTAGAAGGCCGTAAAGCTCGCAGCCCTGTGGCAGCCGCATTGCCGCTGGTTGATAGCGGAAGGCGGCGATCGACGAGGCCAGTGACGCGCCCAGCAGTACCGACACCCAGCTCAGGTAGATCCACAGCAACAGGATCGGCACGAAGGCCACCGTGCCATAGAGCTTCTGATAGGACTGGAAGCTGCCCAGGTACAGGCCCATGCCCCACTTCACCAGCTCCAGCATCAGCACCGCCAGCAGCGCGCCGGGAATGGCGTGGCGCCACTTCACCGTGTGGTGTGGCACTACCCGGTAGATCAGCACCACGCAGACAAATTCGATCAGTACCGGTGTCAGGCGCAGGCCAAGATCGGCCAGCCAGCGGCCCTCGGTGGTGCCGAACAAGGGCAGCGACAACACTTTGGCCGAGATCGCCAGCGAGGCAGCGGCCAGCAAGGCGCCCAGGGTCAACACCGTCCAATAGACCAGGAAGCGGGTCAGCTGCGGCCGCGCCGATGCTACCCGCCAGATCCGGTTGAAGGTCTGCTCGACGCTGTTGAGGGTGATCAGCAACGACACCACCAGGGCCAGGAAACCGGCAGCGGTCAGCTGCCCGGCGCTGGCCGAGAACTGCTTCAGATAGCCTTCGGCCGCACGTGCTGCCGAGGGCACGAAATTGGAAAACACATAGTCGCTGAGCGCCTCGCTCCAACGATCGAACATCGGGAACGCCGACAGCACCCCGAACACGACAATAGCCAACGGCACCAGTGCGAACACCGTGGTGTAGGCCAGCGAACCGGCGGCCTGGAACAGGCGGTCGTCGAGGAAGCGCTTCCACAGGAAGCGGCCGAAGCTGACGTTGCGCGCCCGGTCACGAAGGCGCTCCATCCATAGGTTGAGTGAATCCAAAGGTTCCATTGGGCAAGGGTACCCGATGCAAAGCGCGGCCCGCATCGTTGATACTGCCGGTTCCTGTAAGAGTGAGCGAATGCTGCGATGGCGGAAATCCTGGTGCTTTACTACAGCCGTGGCGGTTCGGTGGCCCGGCTGGCGCGGCAGATCGCCCGCGGTATCGGCGAGGTGCCGGGCATGAGCGCCCGCCTGCGCACGGTGCCACCGGTCGCCGCCGTCACCCAGACCAGTGCCCCGCCAGTACCAGAGGACGGCGCCCCCTATGTGGACATCGCCGATCTGGCCGAATGCGATGGCATCGTGCTCGGCAGCCCTACCCGCTTCGGCAACATGGCCGCGCCGGTCAAGCACTTCCTCGACGGCCTGGGCGCGGAATGGGTGAACGGCACGTTGGCCGGCAAGCCGGCGGCGGTATTCACTTCCACTGCCTCGATGCATGGCGGCCAGGAATCGACCTTGTTGTCGATGCACCTGCCGCTGCTGCACCACGGCTGCCTGATCGTCGGCATCCCCTTCACCGAGCCGACACTGAGTCACACCAGCAGCGGCGGCACGCCGTATGGCGCCAGCCATGTCGCCGGCAGCCAGGATGATCCGCAACCCACCGACGATGAAGCGGTGCTGGCGCGGGCATTGGGCCGACGGGTGGCCGATATCGCCCGGCGCCTGACGCAATGAGCAGCCGCAGCCGCGACCTGATCCTGGCCTTGGCACTGGCGCTGTTGGCCGGCCTGTATGCGTGGTGGTTCCGCGCCGACCGCCACCTGCTGGCGGTAGCCTTGGTGTTCGTGGCGCCGCCGGTACTGTTGCTGCTGGGCGTACTGGCACAGCGCGCGGTCGCGCGCTTCTGGGCAGGGGTATTGGCGCTGTTCTGGTTCAGCCACGGCGTGATGAGCGCCTGGAGCCACCGCGAGACCGCACTCTACGCGTGGGTTGAGATCCTGTTGGCGCTGCTGATCGTGGCCCTGGTCAGCGTTCCCGGCATGCGCGCCCGTTTTGCCGCCAAGAAAGCCCGGTAGCCCCAGCCCGGTTGGGGCGTTACCGCCCCCCCTGTAGAGCCGAGCCATGCTCGGCTGGGGCGTTACCGACAATCCACAGTTTGTGGGAGCGGCGTCAGCCGCGAAGCTGACATCACCGAAACTGCAGGCAAGCTGGTGATCCGATGGGCCACCGGCTTCGCGGCTGACGCCGCTCCCACAACCACAGCTGATCAGGCCCCGGGCAAGCCCCAGCCGAGCATGGCTCGGCTCTACCTATGTGACCTGACGTGGCCCGGCGCAGCCTGCGGCATTATCATTCGCAGCATCGCGGCCCGTGCCGCTGGCAGTCACCGCAAGGATTTACCGCAATGATGGAAGAACTCCTGATCGTCACCACCGGTGGCACGATCGACAAGATCTACTTCGACGACAAGTCCGATTACCAGATCGGTGATCCGCAGATCGGCATGATCCTGCGCGAGCTGGGCGTGACCTTCCGTTTCAATGTGATCCCGATCCTGCGCAAGGACTCGCTGCACATCAGCGACGACGACCGCGAACTGATCCGCGCCACCATCGCCGCGCAGCCAACCCGCCACGTACTGGTCACCCACGGCACCGACTCGATGGTCGCCACCGGCAAGGTGCTGGCCACCATCCCCGGCAAGACCATCGTGATGACCGGCGCGCTCAGCCCGGCGCGTTTCCGCGGTTCCGATGCCGAGTTCAACATCGGCTGCGCGATCGGCGCGGTGCAGTCGCTGCCGGAAGGCGTCTACATCGCCATGAACGGCCGCATCTGGAATCCGGAGAAGGTCCGCAAGAACGTCGACGCCAACCGCTTCGAATCGCTGTAAGTGGCAAAAAGCACCCGCGCCACCGCCGCATTGGACAAGGCAGGCATCGCCCATGGCGTGCATGCCTATGACTACTCCGCCGATGTCGACAGCAAGGGGCTGGCGGCAGCGCAGGCGCTGGACATTGCCCCGCAGCGCATGTTCAAGACGCTGATGGCGTGGGTGGACAAGCAACCGCTGATCGCGGTGATTCCCTCCGATCAGCGCCTGTCACTGAAGAAGCTTGCCGCCCATTGCGGCGGCAAGCACGCGCAGATGATGGAAATCCCCGAAGCCGAAAAGCGCAGCGGCTACAAGGTCGGTGGCATCAGTCCTTTTGCACAGCAGCGGCCGGCCAAGGTGGTGTTCGCCGCCAGCGCCGCGCAGCACGACACGCTGTACATCAACGCGGGCCAACGCGGCCTGCTGCTGGATATCGCCCCGGCCGACGCCTTGCAGGTTCTGCAGGCCAGTTGCGCCGATATCTGCGAGGACTGAGTGCCCTCACCGGCATGCGTCCGGCGACAGCACCGGCCCCGCCCACGCTGACGGGCGTTGCCTTGCACTAGAAGGTGATCGACCAGCCGTTCAGACGCCCGGTATCACCACTGGCCTTGTCGTTGACCCGCAGCTTCCAGGTGCCATTCAAGGCCTCCTTGGAAAGATCGACCTCGAAGGTCTGCTTGATGTCATCGGCACTGCCTCCTTCGTAGTTGCTCAGCAAATAGGCGCGGCCGCCAGGCGCGAGCAGCTCCACCTTCAGGTCGCCCCGCCAGCTATGGCTGATATCCACCGTTACCGGGGTGGCTGCCGGTGCGTTGGCAGTACGACCGGATACGTTGATCGCACTCTCCACCGTGCCGTTGTCGAGGATGTCCAGCCCCTCGCTGGTACGATAGGTCTGCGCTGGAACCAAGCCCCAGCTTGCCTTCAGGCTCACGCCTGAATAAGCCCTGTAACCCGTCAACATGACGTAATGAGTACCTGCAGCAGGCGCAGGAATGCTGCAGCTTTCGCCATTGCCTGCGCGGAACGGGCGGCAGTCGTAGCTCGAGCTGGTAGGTCGGTTTCCCGCACGCACATACAGGTCCGCATCGCCACTCCCGCCTGTGATGCTTACCAGCAGGTTCGATGCTCCGGCAGGCAATTGCACGCTGTAATAGCGGTTGCTGCCCTTGCTGGCAGCCAGGTCGGTCAACGCCACCGCGTTGACCAGCTCAATCACCGGCTCGGGTTCGGGGTCTGGCGGCAATGTGCCACCGATCGCCACTGCAACTGCCGCCGCCGCGTTGACAATGCCTGCACCGATCTCCCGGTCCGGTGCTGCCGGGAAAGGCGTTGCCGTTGCCTTGATCAGGGACTCAATCTGCGCCGGAGTCCGTGCTGGATTGGATACCTGCTGTATCAGTGCCACCACGCCGGACACATGCGGTGCCGCCATCGAGGTGCCGCCACGGAAGGCGTAGTCCTCCTCCCTCGGCTGCGTGCTGCCACTGTTCAGCGTGGAGAGGATGAGGCTGCCCGGCCCAGCAATATCCACCAATGGGCCATGGTTCGATTGCTGGCTGCGGCCCCACACCGAACGTTTTCCATCACTGTCGCTGGCCGCGACTGCGATGACGTTCGCGCAATTCGCGGGCGAAGCATTGGCTACGTTGGCGTTGCCATTACCGGCAGCGATGACCAATGTCGAACCCTTTGCTACCGCCCTGTTGATCGCATTCTGCATGGTGGCACTGCAGCCCCCATCCGCGCTCAAACTGAGATTGATGACTTCGGCTGGGTTCGCATTCTCCGGCACACCCTGCACCTCGTCGCCCGCTGCCCAGACGATGGCATCTGCGATATCCGACAGGTATCCGCCACACTGCCCCAGCACGCGCACCGGCAGGATCCTGGCGTCAGGCGCAACGCCCGCAACTCCCTTGCCGTTGTTGGTCACCGCCGCGATGGTGCCTGCCACATGCGTACCATGCCAACTGGACTCCTCCGGGCCATGAAGGCCCCCACATTGATTGGCAGCCACCCAGTCGCCGGGATCACTGGCATCGCCGTCACGACCATCCCCGTCATTGGACACCGCCGTGTCATCAATGAAGTCATAACCGGGTAGAACATTCGCGCTCAGTTCGCTGTGCTGGGTAATGCCAGTATCCAGCACAGCTACCACCACGCCGGAACCTGTCGCGTTGTCCCACGCCTGCGTTGCATTGATGCCATAGCTGTCGAACAACCCCCATTGCAGATTGAAATGCGTGTCATCCGGTACGGCAGCGATGGTGTGGCGTCGATCAACTTCGACATGGTCGACATTGCGATCGGCAGCCAAACGATGCATCAGTGCTTGCGCCTCGATGCGATCCAGCGGGGTGTCCACCTGCACCACGTCCGCACCTACCGCGAGCCTGCGCAGGTGCTGCAGCGTGGCTGTTTTGCCTGCGCGCACCGGCAGCGCACGTGCGGCAGAGGTCAAGGCGTTGCCCAGCGCGACCTTGCCTTCAATCTGAGCTACGTCCTGGCGGAGCTTGACGATGAAGCGTTGATGCGCAGGCGCAGAGTCCAGCCCTGCCAGTTGCACTTCACCGGCCAAGGCCGGCTTGCACAGCAGCAGGGGAAACAGCGAAGCGGTGCCAACTGCCACGAACCCACGGCGAAGCATACGGCGCGAAATGGATGACATTGTTGAATCCTTCTGCATGGAAGTTGCCGCATGCGCGGCGCCGGTCCTGCCCGGTGTGCCCAGCGTGCTCAGCACGCCAATACCCGGGCAGAACACTCCGGACCGGCCCCTTCGCCAATCCGCCTGCAGACAGTAGGCAGGCGGATTGCGCGCTCCCATCGGCGTACTACTGAAACCACTGTCCCCGTCGCCGTCATAACTCCCCGATCAATCAGTCAGGGAAGCGTGCAACGCGTGCTTCAACGCATCTTTGCCATCATCGATACTGACAACCTTTACTCACCACATGCCTGAGCTAAAGCCACCGGCTCACCACCGAAGCGCTGCGTTCACACCCGTATTCCGTGTCGGCAATACATCGGCAAGAGCTTCCTGGCCAGCACGCCGCTTCAAACGGAAACGCGGAAGTCCCGTGCAGGCAGCGCGCGGCCTGTAGCCCGGGTAAGCGCAGCGCACCCGGGGCTGTTGACGGAGAGCCTGAAAGTTCGCCGGGGCATTGCTCCCGGGTGCGCTGCGCTTACCCGGGCTACAGGACTGCGGCGAACGAGGCATCCTGCCAATCAGAACGCCATGGGAAACGCGTGCACTGGAGTCCATAAAGCAACAAGCAAAAGGCCCCGGCGAAACCGCCGGGGCCGGATCACATCGCAGCTGAAGGACAGCATCCGCGATCAGCCATCAACTGCCGCCTGAACTACAAGCACCTCAGAACCTGATCGACCAACTGTTGATTCGGCCGGTATCGCCACTGGCCTTGTCGTTGACGCGCAGCTTCCAGCTGCCATTGAGCGCTTCGCTGGACAGGTTCACGTTGAAGGTCTGCTTGATATCGTCCGCGCTGCCTCCGGCATAATTGCTCAGCACGTAGACGCTGCCATCGGGCGCGACCAGATCCACCTTCAGATCGCCCTTCCAGGTGTGGCTGATATCGACTGTCACCGGCGTGGATGCAGGCGCGTTGCCAGTGCGCCCGGAGACGGCGATGGCGCTCTCCACCGTGGCGTTGTCAACGATGGTGACAGCGGTTGCGTTGCTATAGGTCTGCACGCCGCCACTGCCGCCACCGGTACTCCAACTGGCCTGCAGGCTGACCCCCGAGAACGCCGAGTACGCGGACAACATCACGTGGTAGGTACCTGCCACTGGTGTTGCGAAGCTGCAGCTCTCCGCATTGCCAGTCTTGTACGGCCGGCAGTCATAGGTGGACGTGGTCGGCTGGCTGCCGGCACGCACATACATGTCCGCGTCACCGCTGCCGCCGGAACTGGCGATCACCAGATTGCTCGCGCCCGCCGGCACCTGCACGGTGAAGTACTGCGTGCTGCTGGCAGCGCCGGAAAGACTGGTAATCGGCACACCATTGTTCAGCACCGTGCCGCCCGGGTTTGGATTGCCACCGCCGTTGGCCGCATCCACCACTGCCTTCGCATTGAGGATGCCAGGGCCGATGCTCTGCGACGGCGTGGACGGGAACGGAGTGACGTTGGCCTTGATCAAGGCCTCGACCTGAGCCGGTGTTTTCGGCGTGGTTGAGACCGCCTGCAGCAATGCAACAACACCAGCCACGTGCGGGGTCGCCATCGAAGTTCCGTTGTACGCGGCATAGCTTTCCGCGCCCGGCGTGGTAGTGCCGCTGTTGAGCGTGGACAGGATGTTGGAACCCGGAGCCGCGATGTCGATCAGTGCGCCGTAGTTGGAGAAGCTCGAACGTGCGCCGGTGCTGGTCGTCGAGGCCACCGCGATCACGTTGTTGCAGTTGGCGGGCGAAGCGTTGGAGACATTGGTATTGTCGTTGCCCGCAGCAATCACCAGCGTGGTGCCGCGACTGACCGCGCCATTGATCGCCGCCTGCGTGGTGCTGCCACAGGCACCTGAGCCACCCAGGCTGAGATTGATCACCTCGGCCGGATTCGCATTGGCCGGCACACCGGATACCGTGCCACCGGAAGCCCAGATGATGGCGTCGGCAATATCCGAGTCGTAGCCACCGCAGGTACCAAGTACCCGCACCGGCACGATCTTGGCGCCATACGCCACGCCGGCAACACCCTTGGCATTGTTGGTGACCGCAGCAATCGTTCCGGCCACATGCGTGCCATGCCAGCTGGAGCTCTGCGCGGCATGCGTGCCGCCACACTGGTTGGCGCTTACCCAATCACCCGGATCGCTGGGATCGTTGTCGCGGCCATTGCCATCGTTGGACACCGTGGTGTCGTTGATGAAGTCATAGCCCGGTAGCAGGTTGGCGGCCAGGTCGCTGTGGGCGGTGATGCCGGTATCCAGCACCGCCACCACCGAACCGGCGCCATTGGTGACATCCCAGGCCTGGTTGGCCTTGATGCCATAGATGCCGGAATAGCCCCACTGCTCGCCGTAGCGGGTGTCGTTCGGGGTCAGGCGAATGGTGTTGAGGCGATCGACCTCGACGTACTCGACGTTCGGATCGGCAGCCAGCTTGCGCATCAGGGTTTCGGCTTCGACCCGGTCCAGCTTGGCATCGGCGCGGACCACATCCGCACCTACCGCCAGTCGCCGCATGTGCTGCACGCCGACGCTCTTGCCAGCGCGGGTCGGCAGCGCGCGGGCAGCGGAGACCAGGGTCTTCTGCAGGGCCGCGTCGCCTGCAGCCTGACGGCTGTCCTGGCGGTATTTGACGATGAAGCGCTGATGCGTCGGCGCGGAATCCAGACCGGCCAGATGCACATCACCGGCCCAGGCCGGCGCACACAGAAGCAGGGACGACAACGAAGCAGTGCCAACAACCACCAACCCACGAACAAGCGTACGGCGCGATTTGGATGACATTGATGAGCCCTTCCACAGTGAGAGGAAACCGCTTGCGCGGCATGCGTCCTACCGGGGGACCTGCCAGATTCGAAGAGGTTGTGCTGCCCGGGTAGAACTACCCGAACCAGTCCCCTGTTACCGATCCGTTGGCGGACAGTAAATGGCGGCTGAATCGATGACAAGAGGGTTACAACAGAAACTGTTGCTCCGTCACGTTTACCCAAGTGATTGATTCGTAAAGAGAATTTACGCATCCGTTGGTACTGCTGGCTTGCACGGCTGGGTGTCCGGACAAAGAAAAACCCGCTGCGGACAGGCCGCAGCGGGCTATTCATTTACCCGGGCCGGACGCTCAGGCGTCCAGGCGCACCAGCCAACCGTGACGGTCCGGCTGACGGCCGTACTGGATGTCGGTCAGCTCCTTGCGCAGCGACATGGTGACCTCGCCGGCCGGCGCGTTGATATCGCCCACCGAGAAATCTTCGCCCTTGAGCTGGCCGATCGGAGTGATCACCGCAGCGGTACCGCAGGCGAACACCTCGGTGATTTCGCCCGAGCTCACGCCCTGCTTCCACTCGTCGATGGTGACCTGGCGCTCTTCCACGTTCATGCCGCGGTCGCGGGCCAGCTGCAGCAGCGATTCGCGGGTGATGCCTTCCAGGATGCTGCCCGACAGTGCCGGGGTCACCAGCTTGTTTTCCTTGCCGTAGACAAGGAACACGTTCATGCCGCCCAGTTCTTCCAGGTACTTGCCCTCGACCGGGTCGAGGAACAGTACCTGCGAGCAGCCCTGCGCCTGCGCCTGCTGCTGCGGCAGCAGCGAAGCCGCGTAGTTGCCGCCGCACTTGGCCGCACCGGTGCCGCCCTTGGCAGCGCGCGCGTAGTCGGTGGACAACCAGATCGCCACCGGCGCAACGCCCTTGGCGAAGTACGGGCCGGCCGGGCTGGCGATCACGTAATAAGTGGCCTTGTGCGCACCGCGCACGCCGAGGAAGGCTTCGTCGCCGATCATGAACGGGCGGAAGTACAGGCTGGCTTCGTCAGCATCGGACACCCAGTCCTTGTCCAGCGCGACCAGCTGCTTGAGCGACTCGACGAAGATATCCGCCGGCAGTTCCGGCAGCACCAGACGACGCGCCGAGCGCTGCAGGCGCGCGGCATTGGCCTGCGGACGGAAGGTCCAGACCGAGCCGTCGGCGTGACGGTAGGCCTTGATGCCTTCGAAGATTTCCTGGCCGTAATGCAGCACGGCGGCGGCCGGATCCAGCGAGATCGGACCGTATGGCGTTACCGCTGCATTGTGCCAGCCGGTGTCCTTGTCCCAGCGTACGGCCACCATGTGGTCGGTGAAGTGCAGACCAAAGCCCGGCTTTTCCAGGATTTTGGCGCGCTCCTCGGCGCTACGCGGATGGTCCGAACGGGTGACATCGAAGCTCAACGAAGACTGGGACACCGGATAATTCCTTCCAGATTGCGGGATGGGACAGCCCCGACGCCACAGCGGCAACGGGGGTGCAGCACAAACCGTCACCGGCAGCCGCCGGTGCGGCCTTACAGCATGCCAGTTTCCAGGCGCGCCGCCTCGGACATCATGTGGCGCCCCCACGGCGGGTCGAACACCAGGTCGACGTCGGCCTGGGCCACCGTCGGGATCATCTCCAGCTTGCTGCGCACGTCATCGACCAGGATCTCGCCCATGCCGCAGCCCGGCGCGGTCAAGGTCATCTTGACGTCCACCTCGCGCTGGCCGTCATCCAGGTGCTTGATATCCACTTCGTAGATAAGCCCAAGATCGACGATGTTGAACGGAATTTCTGGATCGAAGCAGGTGCGCAGCTGCTGCCACACCAGTTTCTCGACCTCTTCGTCGCCTGCGTCATCGGGCAGTTCCAGCCCCGGCGGCGGCTCCTTGCCGATGGCATCGCCGTCCTTGCCGGCGATACGGAAGAGATTGCCTTCGACAAACACCGTATAGCTGCCACCCAGTGCCTGGGTGATATAGCCATAACTGCCGGCCGGCAAGGTCACGCTATCGCCCTGCGGCACCATCACGGCCGGGCAATCACGCTCAAAATGGACAGGTTCACTGCTACGGGAATACATGTAGATGGATATGGGGACGCGGTGGCTACCCGCAATGGCCCCATTTTATCCGACTGGGCGTCATCGCCGCTGAAACGCTATGCTGCGGAATCTGTTCGGGAATGCCCATGTCGCCTGTGTCCACCTCGGCCAGCCGTAGCCGCCACTGGCTCTGGCCTGTTTTGTTGTTGCTCGGAAGCCTCACCCTGACGCTTGCCTGGATGTTTGCCGCCCTGGCCACCGGCACCCAGGCTGGCTGGATGGCTGTGCTGGCTGCGCTGGAAGCGGCGTGGATGCTGCGTCTGGGCACATTCAGGCCGGGCCCGGCGCGGGCTGCTGTAACCATTCTTGCAACCATCCTGATCGCAGTGACCGCCAACTGGCTGATTGCAGCAGCCTATGTCGGCGGCCCGATGGGTCTTAGCCCTTGGGAGTCAGCCCTGCGCATGGGTCCGCATTTCGCCTGGACCCTGCTCTCGCTGGCCAACGGCCTGGGTGAGTTGATCTGGCTGGGTATCGCGCTGCTGGTTGCGTGGCGTGTCGGCCGTTGAACGCTGCCCAAGCATCGTAGCTCACCCAAGTCGGTCGACATCGGTTCCGCAGCGAAGATAGATTTCCACGCAATCGACTGCTCCAACCCTGCAGCAGGATTCGCCGCGCTGCACCGGCAACAGCGCTGATCCATTGGCCAATCAAATGCCCCGTCCGGAGGCTGATTCCGGCTGAACCCGCGTGCGCGGAGGTCCGGCCAGCGATCCGTCAACAACGGCGACACCGCTTCGCCAAGCCGATTGCGCCACTCTCACCGCATCCAATATGCCGACAGCGACCTCATTGGAATTCGCATGAATATGCGGCGTCCGCCGCCTTGACATTCCCGATTCGGCAAACCCTGAGCACAGCCCAACGTTCTTCCTGATTGGTACAGGTGAGGGATTCGGCCATCGCCTGCGTCTGAAATGAGCAGAGCTCCACAAAAAGCTCAAACGGCGACCGGAGTGATTCCGGTTAACAACGCGACTTCGCGCCCGCCGTCCGTTCACGCAGAAACCATGGGGAAGCGCGATGGGCATCAAACATCATCTGGTTCAGGGTTCACAGCCGCTCGATCTATCCATTCAGCGTCTGGACTGCGTCCACGCCATCATCGGCAAAGGCAAAGGTGGACGACTGATCATTCCTGCAGGCTGGATCAGCGTCACCCTGGTGCTGCGTGGTTCACTGGAACTGGGCAATGGCGATCTGCCCTGGCAGCTCCAGGCCCGGCAACTTCAACTATGGGTCGACGGCAGCCTGCGCCAAACCAGCCGTGAACAAGCCTGGTGGCTGTGCATCGCCGCCCCTTCAGCACTGTGGCAGAAGCAACCAAAATCCACTGCTTCCATATTCAACTGCCTGATTCCCCGCGAAACAACCTGCGACAACGGGCTCGCACGCGCAGTGGTGCACCTGTGCCGGCCCCGCTGGTTCAAGCCCAATTCCGCAATCAATGACGCTACCTACAAACTGGGCCTGCTGCGCGACGCGTTGATCGAGCGCCAACAGCCGATGCAAACCCAGCTGGAACGCTGCAGTGGTCGCACCATATTGCGTCGCCACCAGACGCTGCTGCGGCTGCTACGCGTGCAACACCTGATCCGCTGCACCATCGAGACCCGCCTCGACCTGATCAGCCTGGCGGCGGTAGCGAATTACTCGCCTACCCACCTGATCCGCATCTACCGCGAGGTCTTTGGTGAAACACCCAGCGAGTACGCCGCAAGACTGCGCAACAAGCGTGCGCTGGACATGGTGTGCAACACTGACCTGTCGGTCTGCGAGATCGCCGAGTCATTGGGATTTGAAAGTGAAAGCGCGTTTTGCCGCGCGTTCAAGCACGCCTTCGGCTGCACCACCACCGCCGCCAGGCGTGGCCAGCAGGTGGAAGCGAGCGCACTGATCGCACCCAACCTGCAGCCTCCGCGCAATACCGTGGTTGCACCGCCCATGCAGCAATGGGCGGTGGCCTCCTGACCACCACCCTGCGGCATCAGTGCCCGCCGTCCAGCGCCTTGAGTTCACTGACCAGGGCGCTGGCCGCTTCGGCACCATCGCCGTACAACATGCGGGTGTTGTCCGCGTAGAACAGCGCGTTCTCGATCCCGGCAAAACCAGTACCTTTGCCGCGCTTGATGACGATGGTGTTCCTGGAATTGACCACATCCAGGATCGGCATGCCGTAGATCGGACTGGTCGGGTCGGTCTTGGCGACCGGGTTGACCACGTCGTTGGCACCGATCACCAATGACACGTCGGTGTTGGCAAACTCCGGATTGATGTCGTCCATGTCGGCGATCAGGTCATACGGCACGCCGGCCTCGGCCAGCAGCACGTTCATATGACCGGGCATGCGCCCGGCCACCGGGTGGATCGCGAACTTCACCTTGACTCCGCGCTCTATCAAGCGCTGCGCCAGCTCCCAGATCTTGTGCTGGGCCTGCGCCACCGCCATGCCGTAACCGGGCACGATCACCACGCGCTCGGCGAACGCCATCATCGCCGCGACATCGGCCGCCTCGATGGGCTTCTGCGTACCGCTGATTTCCGCGCCCTGGCCACCGCCACCGAAGTTGGAGAACAACACGCCGCTGATCGGACGGTTCATCGCCTTGGCCATCAAGCGGGTCAGCAGGATGCCGGCCGCACCAACCATCATGCCGGCGATGATCAAGGCCTCGTTGCCGAGCACGTAACCTTCAAACGCCACTGCAAGGCCGGTGAACGCGTTGTACAGCGAGATCACCACCGGCATGTCGGCACCGCCAATCGGCAGCGTCATCAGCACGCCCAGCGCCAGCGCCACCACGAAGAAACTGATGATCGCCAGCGGCTGCAGGCTGATTGCCGCCCATGCACCCAGCATCACCATCGCGACAGCGACCAGCAGATTGAAAACCTGCTGCCCCGGGAAGGTGACGCGCTTGTCCAAGCGACCATCAAGCTTTGCCCAGGCAATGATCGACCCGGACAGCGATACCGCGCCGATCGCCGAACCAATCACCGCCAGCGCCAGCACCGTATTCGAAGGCAACCGCGCCGACAGATCGGCGATGGCCTGCGCACTCCAGTGGCTGGTGTCGCGGTTGGCCAGCTCGGAGAAGCGCAGCAGTTCCACCGCACCAATCGCCGCTGCCGAACCGCCGCCCATGCCGTTGTAAAGCGCGACCATCTGCGGCATGTCGGTGATGGCCACTTTCTTCGCCGATACCCAGGCCAAGCCGGTACCCAGCACCAGGGCAACCGCGATCAGCGCGAGGTTATGCAGGCCAGGCAGGAAGAACGTCGCTGCAGTCGCGATCAACATGCCCGCGCCAGCCCATTGAATGCCGCTGCGCGCGGTCTTGGGCGAAGCCATGCGCTGCAGGCCGAGCAGGAACAGCGTCGCGGCAACCAGGTAACTCGTATTGACCAGGATCGATATGCTCATGCATCGGCCTCCAGAGCCGTGTCGGAGTGGCAAGCAGCCTGCTTGTCGAGGCGATGGTGCTCGCGCATTTCAATGGCGGTCTTGAGCAGGCCGATCATGCCCAGCCCAAATGCCACCATGCCCAGCGCCAGTTGCGACAAGGCCGTGGTCGGCGCCAGCGCGGCGCCCAGCAATCCCAGCACGATCGGCAGCAGTGCCTGCGCGCTGAGCAGCCACAGCATCAGGCCGCCCTTGCGCGGGTCCTGCCAGACTTTCTTCGACATGTTGTTCTGGGTCTTGGACGGGTCCTGCAGCGAGGACATGCCCACGCCCACACCCGCATACAGCAGTGCGCTGTTGTAGGCATCAAGCGCGCCCTCCATGCCATTGAACAGCGGCCGTGCCGCATAGGCGAAAGCGACCAGCAACGCCGGATACTGCAGGTAGCTGAGCCACTGGAAAACCTGCCGCGCGCCGATGGAGGAACCGCCCGCAATACCAGTGGATGAACTCACTTGTCCTTCCCTTCCGGCTTCTTCGAGCTCTTGAACATGTCCAGCATGCGCTCGGTCACCACATAACCGCCGGCCGCATTGCCTGCGCCCAGGGCCACGGCGATGAAGCCGATGACCTTCTCCAGCGTGGTATCGGCATGGCCGAGCACCACCATCGCACCGATCAACACGATGCCGTGGATGAAGTTGGAACCGGACATCAACGGTGTGTGCAGGATCACCGGCACCCGCGAGATGATCACGTGGCCGGCAATCGCTGCCAGCATGAAGATGTACAACGCTACGAACCCGTCGCTCATTGCTTGGTCTCTCCGAGGCTGGAAGCGCCTGTCCGGCATCATAACCATCTGGCCGAAGCCGGCGCGACCGTTGCGTTGTCAACCGATTCCGCACCCGTGCGTTATCACTCCCAGAGACCACGACCGGGACGCTACCCTGTGCTGGTGACCAGCCCACCCTTGATGCCGCCTGTTGCTGTACCCGCCTCGCTGGACGCGTTCCTGGCGGGCATCGGGCCGCGCGCGTTCCGTTTCGCCGAGGCCGGCCTGCGCCAGCGCGACGATGCCTTGGACGCGGTACAGGACGCCATGGAGCGCATGCTGGGCTACCGCGAGCGGCCTGCGGAGGAATGGACAGCCTTGTTCTGGAGCATCCTGCGCCGGCGCATCATCGACCTGCAGCGCCGCCGCAGCTTCCGCTTGAAGTTCTGGGCGCCCCAGGAAGACCACGACCAGGACAGCACCATCGATTGGGCCGACGAAGCCCCCGGTCCGGCACAGACGCATGAACAACAGCGCGAGTACACGCAGTTGGTGCAGGCCCTGCGGCAGCTGCCAGCCCGGCAGCGCGAAGCCTTCAGCCTGCGCGTGCTGCAGGAACTGGACGTAGCCACCACCGCCAAGGCCATGGGCTGTTCTGAAGGCTCGGTAAAAACCCACCTGTCGCGCGCGCGCGACGCATTGCAGAAACAACTGGAGGCCACGCGGTGAACCGCCTGCCCACACATCCCGAAGCATTCGACCATCAGGCCCGGCAGCTGCAGCGGCAGGCCGATGCCGCGCTGTCTCCTGCCACCCTGGCGCGGCTGCGGCAGGCCCGTCAGCACGCCAGCACGACGAGCACACCATCGGTATGGCGTCGCCATCGCTGGTGGCTGGCGACCGCCTGCTCGGCACTGCTGGCCGTGCCGGTGGCAATGCAGTTCAATCACAGCGCGCAGCCACCTGCCGCGCCCCTGATCGCCAGCCAGAACGTTGACGCCGACGCTGACGACAGCTTGCTGTTCGACGAAAGCCCGGAGCTGTACCTGTGGCTGGGCTCCGACAATCTGGCGATGGAATGACGACGATGAAGACCTTGCTGCCCTACCTGCTACTGCCGTTGCTGCTGATCTGTGCCAGCGTCCCTGCTGTCGCCCAGCAGCAGTTGCCCGAATGGGACCAGCTGACCCCTGCCCAGCGCGAGACCCTGATCGCACCGGTGCGGGATCGCTGGAACAGCTCCTCCCCCGATCGCCGCCAGCGCAACTATGAGCATGCCCGCAGCTGGCAGCAGATGACCCCGGCACAGCGCGAGCAGGCCCGGCGCGGCATGCACCGTTTCGAGAACATGTCGCCCGACCAGCGCCGCGACGCGCAGGCGCTGTTCGACAAGATGCGCGGCATGGACAAGGACCAGCGCCAGCAGCTGCGCGAGCAGTGGAACAGGATGAGCCCGGAACAGCGCCGGCAATGGGTGCAGGCCAACCCGCCAGCGGCTCGCTCCCCGCGCTGATCCCGTCGGTAGTGCCGAGCCATGCTCGGCAGGGGCTTTCCAAGCAATACCTGCGCCCTTGTGGGAGCGGGGTAAGCCGCGCAGCTGACTTCAATGAAATAAACGCAGGAGCCTGCATCCCGATGGATGATCGGCTTCGCGGCTTACGCCGCTCCCACAAGATGGCTTGCGGGTAGAGCCCCAGCCGAGCATGGTTCGGCTCTACCGATGACGGTCAGACCGGCGGAATCTCGCCGCCAGCGGGGCGTTGCGGCCATACCGTCTTGGCCAGCAGCTCATCGTTCCAGTCGAACGACAACTTGCCGTCCTTCAGGAACAAGGCCACGAAGTTGTAGACGTTGCGCGCGAACATCTCGCTTGCGTGCACCGCGCCCATGCTGGCCAGGTTGAGCGGACCGGCGATCATCACGCCACCAACCTCGATGGTCTGGCCCGGCTGGGTGGCTTCACAGTTGCCACCGGTTTCCGCCGCCAGATCGACGATCACGCTGCCCGGGCGCATGCCCGCCACCATCGCTGCGGTGACGATCTTCGGCGCCGGGCGCCCCGGCACGGCCGCGGTGCACACCACCACGTCCACGCCTTTCAGATGCTCGGCCAAGCGTCGCTGCTGTTCAGCGCGCTCGTCATCGGTCAGCTGCCGCGCGTAACCGCCTTCACCGGCCGCACTGACGCCCAGATCCAGGAATTTGCCGCCCAGCGACTCAATCTGCTCACGGGTTTCCGGACGCACATCGAAGCCCTCGACCGCTGCACCCAGGCGCTTGGCCGTGGCAACCGCCTGCAGGCCTGCAACACCGGCGCCAACGATCAATACCTTGGACGGGCGGATGGTGCCCGCGGCGGTGGTCAGCATCGGGAAGAAGCGCGGCGCCAGCTGCGCGGCGATCAGGGTCGCCTTGTAACCGGCCATGCCGGCCTGCGAGCTGAGCACATCCATTGCCTGCGCACGGGTTGTACGCGGCAATCGTTCCAGCGGAAAGGTCTGCAGCTGTCGTGCCTGCAGTGCGGCCGCACGCGCGGGATCGGCTTCAGGCTGCACGCCGCCCACCAGCACCGCACCCGTCTTCAAGCGGGCAATGCTGGACAAGGATGGCGCCTGTACACACAACACCAGGTCCGCGCCTTCCAACGCGTCACCCAGCTGTGCTCCTGCATCCACATAGGCCTGGTCGGGGAAGCCCGCGGCCGTACCGGCGCCGGCCTGCAGGTGTACCTGCACGCCGGCTGAAACAAGCTTCTTCACCGTTTCCGGCGTGGCGGCAACGCGTCGCTCGCCCTCAGCGGTTTCCTTCAATACCAAGACATCTACGGCCATTCCAGTCCTCGATGCGCAGCGGATCAACCGCCGGATCGTAGCAAAGCCGATGCCCTGTGCGGCAGGCCCTGGCCTGCCGGTTTGCGGTCAGTGCGCCGCGCCCTGCGGCTCAAGGCGGTCGATCACGCCTTGCATGGCGCTGTCGAAGGCGCCGTCATCCACATGCGGACGCAGCCGTTCCAGGCGCACCATCACCGCCAGCTCTTCCGGCGAGGCCACGCAGAAGCGGATGCCGCGACGGTTGACGAACAACAGCCGCGAGGAGATCGGGCTCACCCACGACAATTTGCCGGCCTGCATCTTGCCGTCCTTGTCGATGAAATCCAGCCAGGTGCCAATCTCCATCCGCCGGAAACGCTCGGCATCGGTGTCGTCAAAATCTTCGGCCTTGGTCGCACTGCCAAACTCGATGGCCGGCGTTTCCGGCGCTGGTGGCGTGGGCAGGGCAACCGGTGGCAGCTCCGGCAACGCACGTTCGAGCTCCGGGCGCAGCTCGGCGACGGACTGCAAGGTGTCATGCAAGGCATCGATGGCCGTGGTGCCGCCGTCGCCGTGCAAGCCAACACTGGCAAAGACCTTGCGCAGACCCGGCTGGCAGGACTGCAGCCACGGTTTGCCAACGATATGACGGCGCGCCTCGGCCACTTCCTCCAGCACGTCGTCTGCCAGTTTGAGCGCCTCGCCCACACCCTCGCCTTCCTCGCCTTCGCGCAGCAGGGTGAGGGTGAGATGGTGGTTCCAAGGCTGGCGAAGGAAGTCTTCGATGGCCTTGGGCAGCGCGGTATCGGCAACACGCTTGTCCAGTTCGGCGCTGGCACGATTGCGTGCAACCTCGAGCTTTTCCTGCCCGCGCTGGGTTTCCGCGGCACGCCGTTCGGTGATCTCAACCCGGCGCCGATGCTGGGCGAGGAACTCGCGGAACTCTTCTTCCAACGTCAGGAAGATCGCCAGGTTCTCGTTGAACTCGGCGGTCAGCCGCTCAATGATTTCTTCGACCTTGCCCATCAGCGCGCGCTCAGCCTGGCTTTCACCGGCATTGCCCTCGCAGGCCTCGGCCAGCGAATTGAGCAGCTTGCGTGCCGGATGGGTCTTCTGCACGAACATGCGCCGGTCGAGCATGGCGACCTTGACGAAGGGCACCACCAGCCGGCCGATCAACTCGCGCGAGCGGCCCTCTAGGTCCCGCTCGTCCAGCATCACGTCAAACAGCATGCCGACCAGGTCGATCGCATCCTCGTCCTGCGGGTCCAGATGCGCCTGCTGCGGGTCCACACCGAGGCGGGTGGCGCCGGACAGCACTTCACTCTTGAGCCGCTGCGCCAGCGATTCGCCATCCTCGCCCACCGCCGCACGCAGGGTTGCGCTGGGCGTGGCCTGCAGCAGCGACAACACCGACATCATCTCGCGCTGGTTCAGGGAGCGCTGATGGCCTGCCCCGGCCTGCCCCGCGTCCGCCGAAGATGCCGAGGTGCCTTCACGGGTCTGCCGGCTTTGTGCCAGCAGCTCGTGCAGGGCTTCCAGCACCATGTTCTGTGGATTGCCAAAGGCCTGTTCGGCCTCGAAGCCCGCCGCTGCCTGCGCGGCAGCCTGACCGGCCATGCTGCCACGGCGCTGGCTCCAACGCTCGGAAAAGCGCCGCGCCCACATCGGCGCGTGACCCGGGTCAAACCCTTCCTCTTCTTCCTGTGCAGCCTGCTCCATCTGTTCGGCAGGCGTGCGCTGCGGTGCGGAGCGACGTGGTGCAGCGATCTCGGGAGCCGCACCGGCCTGAGCCAGTCGCTCGTCTACTGCCTGGTAGAGCTTGCCGATACCGGCCGCAAACTCGCGCTCGCACAGTTTGAACAGCACCAGCCGCACTTCTGCGGCCAGGTCACAGGTATAGAACGCCTCGTGCACGGCAACACCAATGTGTTCCGGCCCAATCGGGTTGGTATCGGCATCCAGAGCGGCCACCCCGGCCACCCAGGCCAGGCGGTGATCGATGCGCAGCAATACCTGCTTCCAGTCGCGCAGCAGCACGGTCGCAAAATTGCGCACTGCCAGGCGTGACTCAAGAATGTGTTCGGGCACCAGGCTCAGGCCACCGTCACTCTGCCCGGCCAGTACGGTTTCCGCCGACTGCGGTGTGCCCGCTTCCAGCGCGGCCCAGGCCTGCTGCAGGTGCGAGTCGAAGCGGCGCGAGATCTCATCGCGACGGCGGCGCAGCTCGCGCATGCCGTCCAGGAATGCCAGCTGCGACGGGCCCGCCGTCTCCGCACGGTCGAACAAGGCATCGTCAAACCCCGCCAGCACCTTGGCGAAAGCCTGTGACAGCACAGGCAGGGCAGCCTCGCGGGCCACGCCAAGCAGGTTCTGGTTACGACCGGGCTGACCGGCGGGATGCGGACTGGACATCATGCGCAAAGGCTCCACACCCATACAGGCGCTGATCTTCTTGTAAACGGTTGAGGAAATGCAGACGCGGCCCCTGAATCCGCACGCGCATGGTAGGCGGAGAAGATGAACAGGGTCAGTGATGCAGTACGCACTTCCTACCTCATGAGCCCTTCGCCGCATTACCAGCAATGCTAAGCGTGTCGGCGATTATTAGCGACCCGTAGCTCGTTCAGGGCACACGACACAGCGCACAAAACCGACCCTGATCTACGCTAAACGGCCGGTACATGGGCGGCGTCTATAATCAGTGGCCACCTCAGCCCCTGTGAACCATGTCCGACAACTGCTTCCTGCAAGCGCTGGATCAGCGCCATTCGGTGCCCTCCCTGCAACTGGGCGAGCCAGCGCCGGACCACGCCACGCAGCTGCGCATGCTGCAATCGGCCGTCCGGGTACCGGATCACGGCAAGATGGTGCCGTTCCGCTTCCTGCGCCTGCAGGGCGACGCCCGCCACGCCCTGGGTGAGTTCCTGGCCCAGCGCAGCCGCCAACGCGACCCCAATGCATCTGACGCGGCGGTCGAGAAGGACCGCAAACGCTTCTCGCATGCGCCGCTGATCATCACCGTGATCGCCCGCCTGCAGGACAACCCCAAGGTGCCCATGCAGGAACAACTGCTCACCGCCGGCTGCGCCTGCTTCGCGCTGCTGCAGGCCGCACAGGGCGTGGGCTTCGGCGCGCAGTGGCTGACCGCGTGGATGAGCAGCGACCCCGAAGTCGCCCGCCACCTGGGCCTGGCCAGCAACGAACAGATCGTCGGCTTCATCCATATCGGCACCCCGAAGATCGCCGTCCCCGACCGCGAGCGCCCCGATCCGGCCGCGCTGCTGCAGGACTGGCAGCCGTGACGGCTGCCAATACCCCGCTGCAGCCGCTTTACCTGATCGACGCCAGTTTGTATGTGTTCCGCGCCTGGCACTCGATCCCCGACGAGTTCCAGGATGCACAGGGATGGCCGGTGAACGCAGTTCACGGTTTTGCCCGCTTCCTGCTCGACCTGCTGGAGCGCGAGCGCCCGCAGCACATCGCGGTGGCTTTCGACGAAGCGCTGGACAGCTGTTTCCGCCACGCGCTGTATCCGGCCTACAAGGCCAACCGTGATCCGGCCCCCGAGGAACTGCGCCGCCAGTTCGCCCATTGCAAGGCGCTGTGCGCCGCCTTGGGCCTGGAAGTACTGGCCGACCGCGAATACGAGGCTGACGACCTGATCGGCAGCGCCCTGCATGCCAGCCGCGGCCGCCTGCGCGGGGTCATCGTCTCGGCCGACAAGGACTTGTCGCAGCTGCTGCTGGAACACGACGAGCAATGGGACTACGCCCGCAACCAGCGCTGGGGCGCGGACGGGGTGAAGGCACGGCAAGGCGTGCACGCCCACCAGGTCGCCGACTACCTTGCGTTGAGCGGCGATGCAGTGGACAACATCCCCGGCGTCTCCGGCATCGGCGCCAAATCGGCGGCGGTGCTGCTGGCCCATTTCGGCACGATGGATGCCCTGCTCGAACGCATCGACGAAGTGCCGTTCCTGCGCCTGCGCGGTGCCGCCACCATGGCGGTGCGGTTGCGTGAGCAACGCGAGCAGGCACTCCTGTTCCGCCAGCTGACCACGGTTGCCTTGAACGCACCGCTGCACAACGCCGCTGGCGGCTTCGTGCGCGCCAATGGCGACGGCGACATGCTCGGCGGGCTGTGCGAGGCGCTTCGGTTTGGCCCGATGACCCGGCGCCGGCTGATGACGGCGGCCGGCCTGCAATCCCCTTCCACTCCAGCCAACGAGTTCGCATGAGCCAGAACACTGCTGAACCCCGCGTCGTCTACGAAGGCAAATACCAGCGCATGCTGGTGCGCGGCACCTGGGAGTACAGCGAGCGCACCCATGCCGGCGGGCTGGCTGCGATCATCATCGCAGTCACCCCCGATGATGAAGTGCTGTTCGTCGAGCAATTCCGCGTGCCGCTGCAGGCGCGCACCATCGAGATGCCGGCCGGGCTGGTTGGCGATATCGATGCCGGTGAATCCATCGAGGTTTCGGCCGTGCGCGAGCTGGAAGAGGAAACCGGCTGGACCGCCGACCAGGCCGAAGTGCTGATGATCGGCCCCACGTCCTCGGGCGCCAGCAGCGAGAAGATCGCCTTCGTGCGTGCCACCGGCCTGCGCAAGGTCGGCGACGGCGGCGGCGATGCCAGTGAAGACATCACCGTGCACAGCATCCCGCGCCAACGCGCTGCAGCCTGGCTGGTGGAAAAAATGGGTGAAGGCTACGAGCTGGACGCGAAGTTGTGGGCCGGCCTGTGGATGATCGAACACCATCTGGATGGGCGTCCGCGTGGCTGACTCAGGCTTGCAAGGCGTCGCCCCACTGCTCGGCGCCGATGATCCAGCGGTTTACACCGTGCACAACCCGAACGGCGTGTCCCCGTTCCTGCTGCTGGCCGATCATGCCGGCCAGCGCGTGCCGCAGGCGCTGCAGGACCTGGGCTTGCCGCAGGCCGAACTGGACCGCCACATCGGCTGGGACATCGGCATCGCCGGCACCACCCGCGCCCTGGCCGAGCGCCTGGATGCCTGGGCCATCGAACAGACCTATTCGCGGCTGTTGATCGACTGCAACCGGCCGCTGGTGTCGCCGACGCTGATTCCTGAAGTCAGCGATGGCACCGCTGTTCCCGGCAATCGCGGTCTTGATCCGCAGCAACGCCAGCAGCGCATCGATGCGATCCACGCGCCCTACCATGCACGCATCGACGCCGAGCTGGACCGTCGCCGCGATGTGGCTGTGCCGACGCTGCTGGTGATGATGCACAGCTTCACCCCGGCGATGGCCGGCGTGGAACGTCCATGGCATGCAGGCGTGCTGTATCACCAGGACACGCGCTTCGCGCATGCGCTGCTGCAGGCCTTGCGCAAGGAAGGCGACCTCGTGGTCGGCGACAACCAGCCTTACTCGGTGAACAGCAGCAGCGACTATGCGGTGCCAGTGCATGGCGAAGGCCGCGGTCTGGTGCATGTGGAACTGGAGATCCGCCAGGACCTGATCGCGGATGTGGCAGGACAGCAGGCCTGGGCAGAGCGACTGGAGCGGATATTCCGCAATCTGCAACCGATGTTGCTCGCCCTGCAGGAGCCGCGCACCGCCGTGCTGTAGGAGCGGCGTAAGCCGCGAAGCTGATGGCGTCTCGGACGTTGGGTTTGTAGAGCCCCTGCCGAGCATGGCTCGGCACTACAGGCGCTGACGCTTTTGTAGGAGCGGCGTAAGCCGCGAAGCTGATGGCGTCTCGGACGTTGCGTTTGTAGAGCCCCTGCCGAGCATGGCTCGGCACTACAGGTGCTGACGCTTTTGTGGGAGCGGCGTAAGCCGCGAAGCCGGTGCAGCTTCCGGCAACTGCAATGCCTCGCATCATGCATTGCCAGCTTCGCGGCTTACGCCGCTCCTACAACAACCGTCGGCGTCGGCACTGCTGACCACGGGAAGGGTTTGTAGCCTCGCACCTGCAACGGCACGCCCAAGGCATCGAAGGCCGCGACAATTCCGGCGCAGCGCTTCCGGTCCAGCTGTTCGCCCAGACACACCGGCAGATCGCGGCAAGCAGCCAAAGCCTCGCCAATCGATACAGCCAACAACGCCGCCACCTGCCGCGCTGCATCCTTCACATGCTGCGCGGGACATTCCGCCAGCACCACATCGAAGCTGGCGTAGATGCCGGGCCCGACATCCAACGCCCGTGCGGCTTCCTGCTCGGCCTCCGCGGCCTCGCCCAAGGCCTCATCGATACCCGGCACCTGCAGGAACGCGTCGTACTCGGCGTAGTAATCAAGTGCCGCCGCATACTCCTCCAACGTCGACAGCGGACGCTGGCGCTTCTGCACATCGAGCACATCGGCAAAGGTCGCCGGTTCCAGGAAACTCGAAAGACCCAAGGCACGAGCCGCCGTCGGCAGCTCGTCATCATCGAAGGCTTCGGCCTCGCTGGCCGGCAGCCAGAACGAAGCATTCAAGGCGCCGCCTTCGCTGGCGTGGACCCAGCCGTAGCGCGCCCACACCTCATCGTCGTCGTTGCAGCTGGCGAAGCTGTCCAGGGTCTGGCGGAGATCCAACAGTTCGATCATGCGTCGCTTGGCAGGCAGTCGGCGGAGCTGCAGTCTAGCGGCGCCGGCCGCAGGCGCAATGCAACCACCACGCCGAGTGCGGCGAACAGCGCAGCACCATATTGCGCATGGACCAATCCCTGCAGCGCCTGTGCGCTGTCAGCCGGTGCGGTTGCACGTGCCGCATTGGCCAGCATCACCAGCACCGCCAGGCCCAGGGCACCGCCGATCTGCTGTGCAGTGGCCGCCATCCCGGAAGCCACGCCTTGCTGCGCGGCAGGAACGCCCTGCCCGGCCACGATCCACATTGCCGTCCAGGTCATGCCCTGACCCAGGCTGAGCAGCACGATGCCCGGTAGCAGCGGCCAGTAACCAGCACCGTGCGGCAATGCAAAGGCAACGCCGGCAATTCCCAATGCCCCCGCCGCCAAGCCCCACGCCAGCACCTGCCGTGGCGAACGTACCGCCAACATGCGCTCGGCGATGCGGATGCCGACGGTGCACACCAGCGTCGGCGGCAGGAACGCCATACCCGCCTGCAACGGGCTCCAGCCATAGCCGTCCTGGTAGTACAGGGCCAGGAAGTAGTACTGCACGCCGAAGCTGCTCATGAACAACATGGTCAGCCACATCGCGGTACGCAGCCCGGGCCCCCGCAGCAAGGCGAAGTGCATCAGCGGATCGGCACTGCGTTTCTCGATCAGCACGAAGGCTGCCAACAACAGCAAAGACAGCAGCAGGCAGGCCAGCGTTATCGGCGCAGCCCAGCCCCATTCCGGCCCCTGTACCAGAGTGGTGACCAGCAGGCTGCCGCCGACGGTCACGCTGACGCAGCCGGCGAGATCGAACGACCGACCACGTGCACGCGGGCCGTCCAACGGCAACCAGAAGCCACCCAGCACTGCACAGGCCCCGGCAATCGGCACGATCACCAGCAGCACCGATGCCCAGCCGAACTGCTGGGTGAGCACGCCTCCTAGCAGCGTCCCCAACGCAAGGCCACCGGCACTGGCCATGCTCCAGATCGCCAGCGCGCGGTTGCGCGGCGCGCCTTCGGCATACAGCGTATTGATCAGGGCCAGGGTGGCCGGGAACAGCAAGGCCGCACCAATACCCTGCACCGCGCGCGCCGCCACCAGCAGCCACGCGCTGCTGCTGAAACCACCAACCAGCGAAGCCAACGCGAACACGGCCATGCCAATTCGATAGAAACGCCGCTTGCCGAGCAGATCGGCCGCGCGGCCACCCAGCAACAGGCAACCACCAAAGGCCACGGTGTAGGCGCTGACCACCCATTGCAGCTGCTGCGCATTGATCTGCAGCGCGCGCCCCATGTCATGCAGGGCGACGAAGATGATGGTGGCGTCCAGGGCGATGATCAGCTGTGCCGTGGCCAGCAGCGCAAGCGCCAGCCGCGGTGTGGCAGAGAGTGGTGACGATGAAACCTGCATTGCCTGAATCCAGAAACACGGGGGCGCACAGTCTTATTGATGACACAGCGCAGATAAATCAGGATACATGCATATTTGTAATGCGGATTTGCATCAATGGATGCCATGGACCTCAACGCAGTACGCATGCTGGTGCAGGTCGCCGACGCGCGCAGCTTCACCGTAGCCGCTGGGCAGCTTGGGCTCAGCCAATCCGGCCTGTCGCGGGCGATCAGCAGACTGGAGCAGTCATTGGGCGTGCGTCTGCTCCACCGCAATACCCGCAACGTCAGCCTGACGCCGGACGGGCGCCTGTTCGTCGAGCACTGCCAGCCGCTGCTCAATGGACTGGAAGATGCACAGCGCCAGTTGGGCGATCGCCCGTGTGTTCCCTCAGGCGTATTGAAGCTGACCGCGCCTTCGATGTTTGGCCGCAAGGTGCTGGTGCCCTTGGCCGGAAAACTGATCGCCGCGCATCCACAGCTGCAGTTTGAACTGGTGCTCAATGACCGCCTTGTCGATCTGGCTGAAGAGGGTTTTGACGCGGCCCTGCGCACCGGCCCGATCAGCGATGTACGGATGGTGGCCAGGCCCTTGCGGCCGCTGCGCTGGGTAACGGTTGCCGCACCGGACTACCTCGCCCGCCACGGCCAACCTACAACCGTGGAAGCGCTGCAGGAACACACCTGCCTGGCGGTACGCAATCTGCGCAGTGGCCGCCTGGTGGATTGGCAGTTCCGGGCGCTGGATGGGCAGATGCACGACTTCACCCCGCCGACGCGGATGGTGTTCGACAGCGGCGATCCGCTGGTGGAAGCCGCGCTGGCCGGTGTTGGGATCGTGCAGGTGATGGACTTCGCCGTCGCCGACGCGCTGGCCGATGGACGTTTGCAGCGCGTGTTGCAGGCCAACGAAGGACGAACCCGCGCGCTGTCGCTGGTCTATCCACCTTCGCGGCAGGTATCGCCCAAGCTGAAGGTTCTGGCAGAAGCCTTGCTGGCCGGCGATTGGTGAAGCCCAACAGCGTCGGTTCCAGCTCGCGTTGTCCACACAGGCTGTGCCCCGGCATATACACAAGCTGTGGATAAGAACCCGCAGCCCTTGTGTACCAAGCCCTCGCAAGCACCGGTGAATTTTTAGCCAGACCTCACGTGTAGTGCCGAGCCATGCTCGGCAGGGGCCTTGCCAGCAATCCATCAGATGTGGGAGCGGCGTCAGCCGCGAAGCTCGCGGCAATGACCCGTTGGGCATTTCTGCCATCTGGACATCTACGAGCTTCGCGGCTGACGCCGCTCCTACAAATGGGTTTATCGGTAAAGCCCCTGCCGAGCATGGCTCGGCACTACAGGGGTCGGCTTATCAGCCGGCGAAGCTGTCGGTGGCGCGTACCAGTGCGTCGACGTTCTCGGCTTCAAATGCAGAGTGGCCGGACGCCGGGCTGATCTGCAGCGTCGCCTTCGGCCAGGCCTTGTGCAGTTCCCAGGCATTGGCCAGCGGGCAGACCACGTCGTAACGGCCGTGCACGATCACACCCGGGATGTGGGCGATCTTGTGCGCATCGCGCAGCAGCTGGTCTTCCACCTCGAAGAAGCCACCGTTGACGAAGTAGTGGTTCTCGATGCGGGCGAAGGCCAGTGCGAACTGCGGGTCTTCGTGGCTGTTGACGAAATCGTCGTCCACATGCAGGAAGCTGGTGGCACCTTCCCACACGCTCCATGCCTTGGCGGCAGCCAAGCGCGTGGCCTCGTCGTCACTGGTCAGGCGGCGGTGGAAGGCCGAGATCAGGTCATGGCGTTCAACCAGCGGGATCGGCTTGAGGTAATGCTCCCAGGCATCCGGGAACAAACGGTTGGCGCCTTCCTGGTAGAACCACTCCAGCTCCCAGCGACGCAGCATGAAGATGCCGCGCAGCACCAGCTCGGTCACCCGCTGCGGATGGGTTTCCGCATAGGCCAACGCCAGCGTCGAACCCCAGCTGCCACCGAATACCTGCCAACTGTCGACGCCGAGCTTCTCGCGCAGCTTCTCGATATCGGCGACCAGATCCCAGGTGGTGTTGTCGACCAGGTCGGCATGCGGGGTGGAACGGCCCGAGCCACGCTGGTCAAACAGGATGATGCGGTACTTGGACGGGTCGTGGAACTGGCGCATCTTGTCGCTGCAGCCGCCACCGGGGCCGCCATGCAACATCACCACCGGCTTGCCGTTGGGATTGCCGCATTGTTCGAAATACAGCGTATGGCGGTCGTCGACCTTGAGCGTGCCGGTGTCGTAGGGCTCGATGGCGGGGTAGAGCGTGCGCATGGCAGCCTCGCTGGGAACAGGCCGGCTAGTCTAACGCAGCGATGTTGCGGTCTTGTCTGCGTTGCAGCGTCCCATCAAGGCGTTGCATTGCTCGCCGGAGTGATGCGGTCCAGCAGCCACAGGCCATCGAAGCGCTGGCGGGCTTCGGCCAGGGGCAAGCCGTCGGCATAGTCCATGCTCCATAGTCGGCTGGCCGCATTGTCCTCGCCAGGCAAGCTGCCTGCATGCAGGTCCACGAACACCGCAGCTGCATTGGCGGTCAGGCGCGACTCCAACTGTGACGGCCGCGCGCCCACCTTGCGCAGTTGCTGATCGATGTAATCGCGGTAGCTACCCTGCGCGCCGGCATAATGCAGCACATAGGCCTGCGTCTGCAGCGCCCTAGGCAAGGCACGGGTCACGTTGTCCACCGGCGGGAAGCCGCGCGGATGACCCTCGCGATAGCCACCGAGTCTGTTCAGATGCGCGTAGTGCCCCCAGATGATCGCCTTGCGCCCCGGGTAGGCCTGTTCCAGCAGCCACTGCAGGTTGCCGGCCATGACCGGATCGTGCTCATCGAAAGGCCGCAGTTGCCAGCTCACCTCGGCCATGCGTTGCAGGCTGGCGTTGATGCGCCGCCAGAAACCATCGCTGTCAAACACATCGTCGCCGTGCTCGGCGTCCGGCGCTGGCAACAGTTGCAGCAACCATTGCGAATCATCGAGGAAGCGTTGGCGTGCGCGGGCGTCGGCCATTGCCAGCTTGCCATCGAGCAATTGCTGTACCTGTTGCAGATGCAGCTGCAGGCGTTGCCGTGCCATTTCATCCAGTGGCTGCCGTAGCAATCTCTCGCGCAGCTGCGGCACCAGCTGGCGACGTGAGAGTCCGCCACTCAAGCGACCATCGAAGCCTGCCAGCTGCATCGCATCCGGCGTATCACGTTGTGCGTCCAGATAGTCATACAGCGGCCACACCTCGGCGCTGTTGGCGTACATGTAGAAGATGTTGCCTGGCGCGTTGGCACGCAGTGGCAGCCGCGATTGCCATAGGCGGCTGACGTCGAACAAGCCGCTTTCCAACACCAGCAGGTCAAAGCCCTTGCGCGCATGCAGGTAGCGCACGGTGCGCACCTTGCTTTCGTAGATATTGCCTTCGCCATGGGTGAGCTCATCGAGCATGACGATGCGCTTGTCGCCAATGGCCTCGCCAAGGGGCGCCAGATCGGCGAAGTCATCCTGCATCGGCGAGCCCTCGCGCAAGGGATGGATGGGCGCGCGTTTGCTGGCAGCCGGCGTTGCGGCGCAGCCCAGTGATGTGGCGAGTAATACGGCAGCGAACGCGGTACGGATCATCGGCATCCCCGGCTTGGAATGGCGATGCTACGTGAGGTTTCGGGGTGCGTCATGCGGACAAGGAATGACCTGATTGACGCGGTGAAATGAGATTTTTGACCTCGCCTTGGCTCTGGCTCTGCCTTCGCTTTGGATATTGTCATTCCCGCGAAAGCGGGAATCGCTCTAGCTCTGGCTCCGGCTCCGGCTCCGGCTCTAGCTTTGGCTCTGGCTTTGAAAGTCGTCATTCCCGCGAAGGCGGGAATCGCTCTGGCTCTGGCTCTGGGCTCTGGCTCTGGGCTCTTGCTCTTGCTCTTGCTCCCAAATCAAATGCGGAAGCAAAAGCAAAGACCAGAGCGATTCCCGCCTTCGCGGGAATGACGAGCCAAAGCAGAAGCGAGAGCCGACAGCGGCAGCAACGGCCAGAGCAAGAGCAGCAACAGCAGCAACAGCAGCAACAGCAGCAGCAACAGAAGCAACAGAAGCCGCAACAGCAACAGCAACAACCTCAACCAGGCCAACGACCCAAAGTCACCCGATCACGCTGCTCCAGGTCCTGCACCGTCTGCGCCTCCGCAAACCCGGCTTGTTCCAGCAGCGCGCGGATCGCCTCGCCCTGATCCCAGCCATGCTCCAGCAGCAGCCAACCACCGGGCACCAGATGCTCATGCGCGCCGGCAATGATCTCGCGGATCGCATCCAGACCATCCGGACCCGAGGCCAGGGCCGGCGGCGGCTCGAAACGCAGGTCTCCCTGCACCAGATGTGGATCACCTGCCGCGATGTACGGTGGGTTGCTGACGATCATGTCGAAGCGATCCGCGCCCAGCGCCGTATACCAGTGCCCACGCCGGAACCACACGTTTTCCAGACCGTGCGCCTGTGCGTTCTTCACCGCCATCGCCAGGGTCGGGCCCAGCACATCGGTCGCCATCACCGTGGCCAAAGGTCGCTCGCTGGCGATCGACAAGGCGACTGCGCCACTGCCGGTGCCCATGTCGGCCACCCGCACCATGTCATCGGCCGGCAGCCGCGCCAGCGCCTGCTCGACCAGCAGCTCGGTTTCCGGACGCGGAATGAGGGTCGCCGTGTTGACCTGCAGGTCCAGGGTCCAGAAGCCGCGACGGCCGGTCAGATAGGCCAGCGGATGGCCCTCGGCACGACGCGCCAGCAGCACCTCGAAACGCTCCACCGCCTCGGCATCCACCTCGTCGGTGGCATGCGAGAACAACCAGGCCCGCTCCACGCCCAGCACGTGGATCAGCAACTGCTCGGCCTCATGGCGGGCATCTTCACCCGGCAGGCGTGCAGCAGCCTCCCGCAACAGCTCGGCAACCTTCAACGTGGACACTGCTTTACCTCTTCGCGGGTTCGTTCAGGAGGGCGAGGATAGTCAGCGCACCCGTCCCTGCCTACCGCCATGATCCTTGCCTTGGGATTAATCCTGTCTATGCCGCGCCGTTCAGCTTGGCCCTGGATGGCTTGGAAAGCCCGCAAAGCGCCCGATATCAGGCCTTGAGGCAGTTCCGGAGCATCAATTGATAGGCTTTATCTATTGATACGATGCATCCAATTCATTTGTTTTATTAGTTTCTGCCTATTAGTCTTTGCTCCAACGATTCACCCCGCCCTACACCCAAGAGGAAACTTCATGTCCCTTATCAACACCCAGGTCCAGCCGTTCAAGGTCAATGCGTTCCACAACGGCAAGTTCATTGAAGTCACCGACGAATCGCTGAAGGGCAAGTGGTCGGTCCTGATCTTCATGCCGGCAGCCTTCACCTTCAACTGCCCGACCGAGATCGAAGACGCCGCTGACAACTATGCCGAGTTCCAGAAGGCTGGTGCCGAGGTCTACATCGTGACCACCGATACCCACTTCTCGCACAAGGTGTGGCACGAAACCTCGCCGGCCGTGGGCAAGGCCAAGTTCCCGCTGGTCGGCGACCCGACCCATCAGCTGACCAACGCCTTCGGCGTGCACATTGCGGAAGAAGGCCTGGCCCTGCGTGGCACCTTCGTGATCAACCCGGAAGGCGTGATCAAGACCTCGGAGATCCACTCCAACGAGATCGCCCGTGACGTGTCCGAAACCCTGCGCAAGCTGAAGGCTGCCCAGTTCACCGCCGCACACCCGAACGAAGTGTGCCCGGCCAAGTGGAAGGAAGGCGAAAAGACCCTGACCCCGTCGCTGGACCTGGTCGGCAAGATCTAAGTCCCAGTCAGCCGGTGGTGATGAACCAGATACAAGGTTCATCGTCATGGCACTCCCACCCCGCCTTCGCGGCGGGCGTGGGGGTGAACCGCAGCGTGTTGATGCCAGCCAGCACCACGCCCGCACGCCACGCAGCTCGCTGCGGTTCACCCCTACTTTCTACTGGCGCCCCGCTTGACGCAGGGGCGTCACTCCCCCGCTTTGCCTCAACGAAGGAGTTGACCGTGCTCGACGACAGCCTCAAGACCCAGCTGCAGCAGTACATGGGCCTGCTGCGCCAGCCACTGCGCCTGATCGCCTCGCTCGACGACAGCAGCGCCAGCCAGGACATGCGCGGCCTGCTTGACGATATCGTCGCGGCCGGCGGCGGCAAGATCTCGCTGGACACCGCCGGCGACGATGCGCGCAAGCCCTCGTTCGTGGTCGCTCGCGAAGGCCAGGACCATGGCGTGCGGTTCGCCGGCCTGCCGCTAGGCCACGAATTCGAATCGCTGGTGCTGGCCCTGCTGTGGACCGGCGGCCATCCGCCGAAGGTTGCCCAAGAAGTCATCGACAGCATCATCGCGATCGACGGCGAGTACAGCTTCGACGTCTACATGTCGCTGACCTGCCACAACTGCCCGGACGTGGTGCAGGCGCTGGCGCTGATGGCGATCCTGAACCCGAAGATCAGCACCACGGTGATCGAGGGCGGTATGTTCCAGCAGGAAGTGGAACAGCGCCAGGTAATGGCGGTGCCGATGGTGTTCCAGGGTGGCGAGATGTTCGACTCCGGCCGCATGAGCCTGGAGCAGATCGTCGCCAAGCTCGACACCGGCGCCGTTGCCCGCGAGGCCGAGAAGATCAAGGCCAAGGATGCATTCGACGTACTGGTGGTGGGCGGTGGCCCGGCCGGTGCGGCGGCGGCGATCTATGCCGCACGCAAGGGCATCCGCACCGGTGTTGCCGCCGAGCGCTTCGGCGGCCAAGTGCTGGACACCATGGCGATCGAGAACTTCATCTCGGTGCAGCACACCGAAGGCCCGAAGCTGGCTGCCGCGCTTGAATCCCACGTACGTGAGTACGAGGTGGACATCATGAACCTGCAGCGCGCGGCCAAGCTGGTGCCGGCCGGTGCCGATGGCCTGGTCGAAGTGCAGCTGGAGAACGGTGCTTCGTTGAAGTCCAAGACGGTGATCCTGTCCACCGGCGCGCGCTGGCGGCAGATGAACGTGCCGGGTGAAGACGAGTACCGCAACAAGGGCGTGGCGTACTGCCCGCACTGTGACGGCCCGCTGTTCAAGGGCAAGCGTGTGGCGGTGATCGGCGGTGGCAACTCCGGCGTGGAAGCGGCCATCGACCTGGCCGGCATCGTCAGCCACGTCACCGTGTTCGAGTTCGACAGCAAGCTGCGCGCCGACCAGGTACTGCAGGCCAAGCTCAACAGCCTGCCCAACGTGAAGGTGGTGCTCAACGCACAGACCACCGAAGTGCTGGGCGACGGCCAGAAGGTCAACGGCCTGGTCTACACCGACCGCGTCGGTGGCGATTCGCACCGGGTCGAGCTCGAAGGCATCTTCGTACAGATCGGCCTGCTGCCGAATACCGAGTGGCTGCGTGGCACGGTGGAGCTCAGCGGTCGCGGCGAGATCATCATCGATGATCGCGGCCAGACCAATGTGCCGGGCGTGTTTGCGGCCGGCGACTGCACCACGGTGCCGTACAAGCAGATCATCATCGCGATGGGCGCCGGTTCGACCGCTGCACTCAGCGCCTTCGATCATCTGATCCGTACACCGGTGCTGCAGCCTGCAGCGACAGAAGCAGCAACCGCCTGAAGCTGAAAGCCCCTCTCCCACCGGGAGAGGGGTTGGGGTGAGGGTAAGGGTGAAACCCATTGCTCCCACGAAATCCGTGGACTTCGCCAACCCTCATCCGCCCCTTCGGGGCACCTTCTCCCGCAGGGAGAAGGTGATAGCCGGGAGCCCAACATGAACCTTCGTGACCTGAAATACCTGGTGGCGCTGGCCGAGCACAAACACTTCGGCCGTGCCGCTGCGGCCAGCTTCGTCAGCCAGCCCACCCTGTCCACCCAGATCAAGAAGCTGGAAGAAGAGCTGGGCGTGCCGCTGGTGGAGCGCGCGCCGCGCAAGGTGATGCTGACCCCGGCCGGCCGCGAGGCCGCCGCGCGGGCGCGCAGCATCGTGGCCGAAGTGGAACAGATGAAGGAAGCCGCACGCCGCGCCCGTGACCCGGAAGCCGGCACCGTGCGGCTGGGAATCTTCCCGACCTTGGGCCCGTATCTGCTGCCGCACGTGGTACCTGCGATCCGCCAGCGCTTCCCGCAGCTGGAGATGCTGCTGGTCGAGGAAAAGAGCGATGTGTTGCTGGCGCAACTGCGCAACGGCCAGCTCGATGCCGCACTACTGGCCCTGCCAATCGCCGACGAGCAGCTGCACACCGAGTTCCTGTTCGAGGAACCCTTCGTGCTGGCCGCACCGGAAGGCCATCCGCTGACCAACCATCCCTCGCTGACGCTGGATGACCTGTCCGACCAACGCCTGCTGCTGCTGCAGGATGGCCATTGCCTGCGCGATCAGGCGCTGGATGTCTGCCATATGGCCGGCGCGCTGGAGAAATCCGAATTCCAGGCCACCAGCCTGGAAACCCTGCGGCAGATGGTGGCGGCGAACGTCGGCGTCACCCTGCTGCCGATGCTGGCGGTGAAGCCGCCGGTGGCGCGTTCGGAGAACGTGCGGTTGATTCCGTTTGCGGGCAATCCGCAACCGAACCGCAGGATCGGCATGGTCTGGCGCCGCAGCTCGGCGATGGGCGCGTTCCTGGAACAATTCTCGCAGCTGTTCAAGCAACTGCCAGCGGGGTTGTTGGAGGCGCCGGCTGAATCGGCGCGGGTTCAAGCTTAAAAGCTTACCCCTCTCTGGCCCTCCCCTACGCTGCGCGCAAGGGAGGGGGCAAGGCTTGGCTCCCTCCCTTGCGCCGCAGGCGGAGGGGAGGGTTGGGGAGGGGTGTTCTTCGCAGCCCCCCGAAACCTGAATACCACCCTCCCCCACATTGCATCCGGGCCGCACCGGCCCCATGATCTTCACAGGGCCGCCGATGGCCCGTTTCACCAGCACAACAGAAACCCGGGCGGCGCCGATAAAGCGTCGCCTTTTGCTTGCTCTTCAATCAGATAAGGAATTCCCATGACCAGCCACAGCGGTCTGCCACCATCCATCGTTGTTTCCACCCGTGACATGGCCCGTCTTGAGGCCCTGCTGGACTCCCCGGCGCTGAGCCGGCACCCGGCCGCTGTTGCCCTTGCGCAGGAACTCGAGCGCGCGCAGGTGCTGCCGCCGGAAGAAATCCCCGAAGGCATCGTCACCATGCACTCCCGTGTGGACTGCGAAGACGAACTGCACAACGAAAAACATTCCCTGACCCTGGTCTATCCGCACGAAGCGGACTTCGACAAGGGCCGCGTGTCCGTGCTGGCACCGGTCGGCAGTGCCCTGCTGGGCTTGTCGGTTGGCCAGACCATCGACTGGACCGCACCCGGCGGCCGCAAGCTGCGCCTGCGCGTCACCGCCGTTCACTACCAGCCCGAAGCGGCTGGCGATTTCCACCGCTGAGCGCACTGCGCCGCACCTGCAACAGGAACCCATGATGTCCCAGGCCCCCTCCAAGCTCGCCCAGCTGCGCGAACTGTCCGTCGTCGTCGCCGATACCGGCGATTACGACGCCATCAAGCGCCTGCGCCCGGTCGACTGCACCACCAACCCGACGCTGGTGAAGAAAGCCCTCGACCTGCCGGTCTATGCCGGCCTGATCGAGCGCGAGCTGCAGTGGGGCCGCGCCCAATCCGGTGACAAGCAGGCCGTCGCCAATGCCGTGGTCGATCGCCTGACGGTCGGCGTCGGCACCATGTTGGCCGAGCTGGTGCCAGGCCGCGTGTCCACCGAGGTGGATGCCGACCAGGCGCACAACACCGAGGCCACGATTGCCAAGGCGCGCGAGTTCATCGCCATGTACGAAGCGGCCGGCGTGCCGCGCAGCAAGGTGCTGATCAAGATCGCCGCGACCTGGGCCGGCGTCGAAGCCGCACGCGTGCTGCAGGCCGAGGGCATCGACTGCAACCTGACCCTGATCTTCAACCCGACCCAGGCCCTGGCCTGCTCGGAAGCCGGATCCTTCCTGATCTCGCCATTCGTCGGCCGCATCCTCGATTGGTACGTGGCCAACGGCCAGACCCCGGCCAACATCGACGAAGACCCGGGCGTGGTGTTCGTGCGTGGTGTGTTCGCCGAGTTCAAGCGTCGCGGTTCCAGCACGGTGGTGATGGGTGCCTCGTTCCGTTCGACCGCGCAGATTGAAGCGCTGGCTGGCTGTGATCGCCTGACGATCTCGCCGGACCTGCTGGAGAAGCTGGATGCTGACTTCGGCGAGCTGCCGCGCAAGCTGGTGGCCGGTGCTGCTGAAGCGGTGAACGTCGCTGCGATTGATGAAGCGAAGTTCGATGCGGATATGGCGGCCGATCCGATGGCTACCGAGAAGCTGGCTACCGGTATTGAGGCGTTTGCGAAGGATCTGCAGACTTTGCGTCAGCGGATTTTGGATGAGTTGGGCGGCTGACAGCCAAAGCAATGCCCGATTACTCCCTTCTCCCGCCGGGAGAAGGTGCCCGAAGGGCGGATGAGGGTAAGAGCGAAGCCTGGAGATAATTGGCTCCAGGCGGCTTCGCCCCGTACCCTCACCCCAACCCCTCTCCCACTGGGAGAGGGGCTTTAAAAAACGCCCAGCTCCAGCCCTGCTGCGAGCAGCGCGCCCAACTCACGGCCCCACGCCAGCTGCGACTCAGGCAACTTCTTCCCAGCAACAATCGCCTCAGCCGTCTGTGCCTGCGTACATACCAGCACCGGCTCGGCCACTTCTTTCAAACGCAAGCCCAAAGCCACCCTGCGCAACTGCGCAATCGTCGGCTGACCATCCGATCCAGCACATACCAGCAGCGCATACGGCTTGCCCTCGCAGCGCCCCAACAGTGGGTAATAGCTGCGATCAAAGAAATCCTTCATCGCCCCGCTCATCGAGGCCAATGTCTCCGGCGTGGCGAACACCACCGCATCGGCGGCAAGCGCATCATCGGCACTCGCATCCGCAGCGCGCAGGGCAATCACCTGCACCGCATCACCCGTGCTCTCGCGGGCACCCTGCAGCAACGCATCCACCATCGCCGCAGTAGCGCCGGTGAAGCTGTGCCACACCACCAGCAGACGGCGCGGTGCAGCACTCACCACTCAGACATCCAGCCCGATCGGGCAGCTCACGCCGGTTCCGCCGATGCCGCAGTAACCATTCGGATTCTTCGCCAGATACTGCTGGTGGTAATCCTCGGCGTAATAGAACGACGGTGCCGGGAACAGGATCTCGGTGGTGATCTCGCCGAAACCAGAAGCAGTCAGCTGCTGCTGGTAGGCAGCACGGCTGGCAAGCGCCGCGTCGTACTGTTCCTGCGTGTGGCAGTAGATCGCCGAGCGGTACTGGGTGCCGGTGTCGTTGCCCTGGCGCATGCCCTGGGTGGGATTGTGGTTCTCCCAGAAGGTGCGCAGCACCGTCTCCAGCGTCACCTGCGCCGGATCAAACACCACCCGCACCACCTCGGTGTGGCCGGTAAGCCCGGAACAGGCTTCTTCATAGGTCGGGTTCGGGGTGACGCCGCCCTGGTAGCCCACCGCCGTGGTCACCACGCCCGGCAGCTGCCAGAACTTGCGCTCGGCGCCCCAGAAACAGCCCAGGCCCACGTCCAGCACCTGCAATCCGTCGAAATCAGCCTGCAAGGGCTGGCCGTTGACGAAATGCTGGTTGTGCAGCGGCAGCGGCGTGTCCCGCCCCGGCAGTGCTTCTTCCGGGCGCGGCAGGCGCTGCTTGAATGCGCCGATACCCAGTATTCCCTGGCCGATTCCCAACATGTCAGCTCCTCAGGCCGGGAGGAATCCCGGCGCTTCATCGTCGTCCAAGATGGGGTCGGCGGGGCCATCGTCCAAGCCCAGCGTGGCGACGATATCCTCGGCCTCGGGCTTGGCCGAATCCGGCACGCAGACCCGCAGCAGGCCAAACAAGGGCAGCTCGCCGCCCGCGCCCAGCAAGGACTCACCGAACACGAAGGCCGGGATGCCCGCGTCCTCCAGCGCATGCTTGACCAGATGCGCATCGAACAGGTTGTTGCTCTGGTAGATCAGCTGCATGGGATTCTCCGTTCAAACCGGCTGGCGCAGGTCATCAGTGGCCGCGACGTGCTCGCTTTCCGCTGCACCGGCCTGCCGCCACTCGCGCAGCGCCGGCAGCGCCAACAGCGCCTGCAGGTACTCGCCGGCAACACCTTCCGCAGCCACGCCATAGCCGTCGAAGCGTACCGCCACCGGCGCGAACATCGCATCGACGATGCCGAACTGGCCAAACAGGAACTCGCCGCCCGCGCCGTACTGCCGGCGCAGCTCGCTCCACAGCGCGCGGATGCGGTTGATGTCGGCTTGGGCGGCGGCGTCCCAGCGGTAGCCATCGGGCTGGCGACGGCTGTTCATCGGCAGCTGGCTGCGCAGCGCGGTGAAACCTGAATGCATTTCCGCCGCGGCGGCCCGGGCCACGGCGCGCTGGGCCAGATCGGCCGGCCAGCCGCGTCCGCCCAGCCAGCGCTCGTTGGCGTACTCGCAGATGGCCAGCGAATCCCATACCTGCAGCGCGCCATCACGCAGCGCTGGCACCTTGCCGGTCGGCGAATGCTGCAGCACTTCGCTGGCAAAACCGGGCGTATCCAGGGCCAACCGCACCTCGTCGAACTCCACCCCGAAATGGCGCAGCAGCAGCCACGGGCGCAGCGACCAGGACGAGTAGTTCTTGTTGCCTATCACCAGAAGGGGGCGGTCCATCAGTACGAATCCATACGGTGGGATGGCCCAGCATAGCCCCGGCCCGGCAACCACAGCCCGGCTCGGCTAAACTTGCGGTTTACTTCAATACGCTGCGTCCCCCATGTCCGAGAACACGCCTGCCGCTGCCACGCCGGAAAACGCCCCCGAAAAGCGCGCCACTGATGCCTTGGCATCAGAAAAAAGGGACTTCATCCGTCAGATCGTCCGTGAGGACCTGTCCAGCGGCAAGCACACGGCCATCAAGACCCGCTTCCCGCCCGAACCCAATGGCTACCTGCACATCGGCCATGCCAAGTCGATCTGCCTGAACTTCGGCATCGCCGGCGAGTTCGGCGGCGTCTGCAACCTGCGCTTCGACGACACCAACCCGGCCAAGGAAGACCCGGAATACGTGCAGGCCATCCAGGACGACGTCCGCTGGCTGGGCTTCGAGTGGAACGAGCTACGCCACGCCTCGGACTACTTCGATGCCTATTACCTGGCCGCGCAGAAGCTGATCCGCGACGGCAAGGCCTATGTCTGCGACCTGTCGGCCGAGGAAGTGCGCGCCTACCGCGGCTCGCTGACCGAGCCAGGCCGTCCCTCGCCGTACCGCGAGCGCAGCGTCGAGGAGAACCTGGACCTGTTCGCGCGCATGCGTGCCGGTGAGTTCGCCGATGGCGCCCGCACCGTACGCGCCAAGATCGACATGGCCAGCGGCAACATCAACCTGCGCGACCCGGCGATCTACCGCATCAAGCACGTCGAGCACCAGAACACCGGCAATGCCTGGCCGATCTACCCGATGTACGACTTCGCGCATGCACTGGGCGATTCGCTGGAAGGCATCACCCACTCGCTGTGCACGCTGGAATTCGAAGACCACCGGCCGCTGTACGACTGGTGCGTGGACAACGTCGACTACGCCCACGACAACGCCTTGACCCAGCCGCTGGTCGACAAGGGCCTGCCGCGTGAAGCCGCCAAGCCGCGCCAGATCGAGTTCTCGCGCCTGAACATCAACTACACGGTGATGAGCAAGCGCAAGCTGATGGCGCTGGTCACCGAAAATCTGGTCGATGGCTGGGAAGACCCGCGCATGCCGACCCTGCAGGGCCTGCGTCGTCGTGGTTACACCCCGGCCGCGATGCGCCTGTTCGCCGAGCGCGTGGGTATTTCCAAGCAGAACTCGCTGATCGATTTCAGCGTGTTGGAAGGCGCCCTGCGCGAAGACCTGGACAGCGCCGCCGCACGCCGCATGGCGGTCATCGACCCGCTCAAGCTGGTGCTGACCAATCTGCCGGAAGGCCACGAAGAAGCCCTCACCTTCAGCAACCACCCGAAGGACGAAAGCTTCGGCAGCCGCGACGTGCCGTTCTCGCGCGAGCTGTGGATCGAGCGCGAAGACTTCGCCGAAGTGCCGCCGAAGGGTTGGAAGCGCCTGGTCCCGGGCGGCGAAGTGCGCCTGCGTGGCGCCGGCATCGCCCGCGTCGATGAAGTGATCAAGAACGATGCCGGCGAGATCGTCGAGCTGCGCGGCTGGCTGGACCCGGAATCGCGTCCGGGCATGGAAGGCGCCAACCGCAAGATCAAGGGCACCATCCACTGGGTCAGCGCCCAGCACGCAGTGGAAGCCGAAGTGCGCCTGTACGACCGCCTGTTCTCGGTGGCCAACCCGGACGATGAATCCGACGGCAAGACCTACCGCGATTACCTGAACCCGGAATCGCGCAAGGTCGTCACCGGCTACGTCGAACCGGCCGCCGCCCTGGCCGCACCGGAACAGAGCTACCAGTTCGAGCGCACCGGCTACTTCGTCGCCGACCGCCGCGACCACACCCCGGCCAAGCCGGTGTTCAACCGCAGCGTGACCCTGCGCGATACCTGGTCGGCCTGATCAGGCTGGGCGGGGTTGCCGGCTGACAGCCCGGTAACCCCCTGCTCACATGGGCCGCGGCTACCATGGCCGCGTACCCAGAACAGGATTCCACCCATGTTCCGTCTGTCACTGCTGCTCTGCCTGCTGCTCGCCGTCACCGCCTGCAGCTCACCGGCTGCCACTGCGCCGGTCACCTCGCAAACGCCCGCGCCGGTCCCGGCCAGCGAGCAATCCCCCCCTGCCAAATCTGCTGCCACGCCCGTCGTGATCGACAGCAGCTGCAAGGTCGACGCCGATTGCACCGTGAAGAACGTCGGCAACTGCTGCGGCTATTACCCGGCCTGCGTCAACGTCAACAGCCCCACCGATCCGGCCGGCGTGCAGGCCAGCTGCCAGGCCAAGGGCATGATGAGTGTCTGTGGATTCGCCGAGATCCAGGGCTGTCGTTGCGTCAACGGCCAGTGCGCGTCAGCCGGCAGCAGCGATCCACTGCGCCAGCCAATGACAGAGAATCCCGCTGCGGAGCGCTGAGCAAGCGCAATGCGCTCCGAACGTAGCCCGGGTAAGCGCAGCGCACCCGGGATCGGTGACCGATCATCTGGAAGACAACTGGATCCCCTTGTCGCGGGTGCGCACCGCTTACCCGGGCTGCGGTGCTGCGCCAACCAGCGAACACCCCATCCCGCCACGCTGAGTCACATTCAGCGCGGCTTGGGCTCGACGCTGCTGCGCCAGGCATCCAGGAACTGGCGCCGCTTGAGCGCATCCAGATACACCAGCAAGCCGGGCCCAAGCTGGATCGGCCGCCGGTTCTGGCCGGGATCGCTGTCACCGCCACCGTTGCGGATGATCGGCATCAGCCGCGCCTCGCGCGACAGCACCTGCTGGCCGCGCGCCGACAACAGGTAGTCGAGGAAGCGCTTGGCTTCGGCAGGGTGCGGGCTGTTGCGCGGAATCACCGCCGTGCGCAGCACCACCAGCGTGTAGTCCTCGGGTTCGACAATGCCCAAGGGCGCACCGGCATCGATTCGCGCCTGCGCGTAGGAACCCAACACGTTGTAGACCAGCGACAGCTTGCCGCTGCTGACCTGGTCCAACAGCACGCCGGTACGCTCCTCACGCACCACGCCGTTGTCACCCAATGCGCCGAGCAAGGCGCCAGCGATGCTGCCGCGCTGCGCGTCCTGGGTCGCCAGCAGATAGCCGACACTGCTGCGTTCGATATCGTAGGTGCCGACCTTGCCATGCAGCGGTGTGCCTTCGGCACGTAGCAGGTCAAGCAGCTGGCGGCGCGTGTGCGGCACGTTTGCCGCGGGCAATGCACGCGTGTTGTAGACCATCGCCACCGGTTCGTAGCTGATGCCGAAGGCTTCATTGCGCCACTTCGCCCAGGAAGGCACGGCTTCGGTCTGCGGCGAACGATGCGGCAATGCGTGGCCATCGTTGACCAGCTTGGTCTGCAGGTCCATGCCGCTGGAAATCAGCAGATCGGGCGTGCTCGCGGTGTTGCGGTCGCGCAGGAAACGCGCGTACAGGTCCTGGGTGATGATGTCTTCATAAACAACTTCGGTGCCCGGGTGCAGGCGCTGGTAGTCGGCGATCACCACCGCGAACACTTCGATATCGGTGGTGCCGTGGATGCGCAGCTGTTCGGTCGCAACGCCCTGCGCAGGAAAACGCTGAACATCGCCCGGTGCGGCGATCAGAGATGGCGCCAGCAGCACGCCCAGCAACAGGATCAACAAGCGGCTCATGCGGCATGCCTTGGCAGATGGATGGTGGCGACAAGACCGCCTTCGGGCCGGTTGCTCAGGTCAATGCTGCCACCATGGCTTTCAACCACGCGCTTGACGATGGCCAGCCCCAGGCCTGCACCACCGGCAGGCGCGTTCTCACCGCGCCCGAAGCGCTCGAACACGCGTTCGGCATCGGCGGCGCTGATCCCGGGACCATGGTCGGCGATGGTCAATACCGCCTGCGTGTCCTGCACGGTCAAGGCGATCTGCAGCGGGCCATCGCCGCCGTATTTCATCGCGTTGTCGATCAGGTTCTTGATCGCCTCACGCAGCAGCAGGGCGTCGCCGTTGACCTGCACCGCGCCGGTGGTGATCGCCAACTGCACGCGTGGTGCCGGGCCTGCCTGCGGCAAGGCTTCATGCAAAGCCTGATGCACGGTTTCAACAAGATCCAGCGGCGCGAAGCGCTGCAGGTTGGAGCGGTGGATCACGCTGGCATCGCTGAGCAGCTGGTTGAGCAGGCGACTCATATGGGTGGCATTGCGCTCGATCGCACGCAGGCTGCGCTGCATGTCCTCGGGTTCTTCTTCGTCCAAGGCCAGCTGTGCCTGCGCACGCAATGCCGCCAGCGGTGTGCGCATCTGGTGCGCAGCTTCAGCCATGAACGCACGCAGGGTTTCGTTGCTGCTGGACAGGCGTTCCATGAAGCGGTTCAAGGCAGCGACCATCTGGTTCATCTCGCGCGGCACATGCGAGTCCAGCGGCTTCAGGTCGGAGGGTTCGCGCCGCGACAGCTCGCGCTCCAGACGCACCAACGGACGGAACGCGCGATGCACACCGAAGGCCACCAGTGCCAGCAACAAGGCCGACAACACGCCGATGGCGATCAGCGCGCGGTTGACCATTTCCTGCGCCAGCTCGGCGCGTGCGCGACGGGTCTGGCCGACCTGCACCTGCACTTCACCCTGCGCGGAGGCGGCGGCAAAGCTGCGCTTGACCACCACGAAGCGCACCTTCTCACCGCTGTAGTCGGCATCGAACAACTGCGGCTGGTTGCCACTCCTGCGCGGTGCCTGGGGAAGATCCTCGTAGCCGGTGATGGTGCGGCCACGGCTATCAGCCACGCGGTAGAACACGCGGTCTTCTTCCGCCATCGACAGCAGGTCCAGGGCCGCATATGGCAGATCCACCTGCCATTGCCCATCCACCAACGCCACCGAATCGGCGATGGACAGTGCTGAGGACACCAGCAGATGGTCGTAGGAGCGATTCGCCGCACGCTGCCCGTAGTCGCGCGCGGCGAACAGCAAGGCCACCGCGAACACCGCCAGCAACGCACCCAGGTACAGCATCAAGGTGCGCCGCAATGAACCGGAAGTACGGACCTCAGCCGTCGCCATCGGTACCGCCGTCGCTGGCTTCCAGCATGTAGCCCACGCCACGCACGGTGGTGATGCGCACTGGTGCGGCCGCCAGTTTCTTGCGCAGCCGTCCGATATACAGCTCGATGGCATTCGGCCCGGCTTCGTCGTCGAAGCCGAACAATCCCTTGCCGATCTCGTCCTTGCCGACGACCTGCCCGAGCCGACCGACCAGGATCTCCAGCAGGCGGAATTCGCGGTTCGGCAGTTCGATCACCTCGCCATCCAGGCTGACCCGATGCGCGGCATTGTCGAACTGGAAGCTGCCGATCTGCATCACCTCACTGGCCTGGCCACGGCCGCGACGCAGCAACACCCGGCAGCGGGCCTCGAATTCGCGGAAGTCGAACGGCTTGCCCAGATAGTCATCGGCGCCCACGTCCAGCGCCTGCACGCGATCCTCGATGCCATCGCGGGCGGTCAGCATCAGCACCGGCGTGCTGTCGCCGCGTTCGCGCATGCCCGCCAGCACGCGCAGGCCATCGAGCTTGGGAAGACCAATATCCAGCACCACCAGATCAAAGCTCTGGTAGCGCAGCACGCTGGCTGCGCCCATGCCGTCGGCCTGCCAATCCACCGCGTGGCCATTGCGGCGCATGCGACGGATGATGGCATCGGCCAGGTCCGCATTGTCTTCAACCAGCAGCAGGCGCATCGCGGGGGAAAGTATCGGGAAGGCGCGAATGCTAACGCGGAAGCCGCGAAGACGCAGTCCCGGTGCACATTGCTGCGCCGCACAAACCCCTGACAGGCGGATGACAGCTAGTCCCCTCCAGACTGCGTCCACGCACCAGCAGGTGCCCATGTTTGCCGCGCGCCTGGCGCGCACCTGGGAGGGTTTGTGGAACTGAGTGTTTTCCAAAAGCGCAGCCTCGCTGCCGCTGTCCTGCTGAGCCTGTGCGCTCCAGCGCTGGCCGCAGAAGACGAAGGTCCGGTGACTGCCACCATCGGCGGCCGCCTGCATCTGGATTTCGCCAGCTTCGACAACGACCATCGCGGCACCCCGAACAAGGACGACACCGAGATCCGTCGCGCCTGGCTGGATGTATCCGGCAAGTTCTTCGTCGTCGACTACAAGCTGGAAGCTGACTTCTCCGGCGACCGCCCCGAGGCCAAGGACGTCTACGTCAGCCGCAGCTTCGGCGATGCCGGCCGCCTGACCGTCGGCCAGTTCAAGCAGTACTACTCGCTGGACGACCGCACCGGCTCCAACTACGGCAGCTTCCTGGAGCGCGGCAACGCCGGCACCAGCCTTGCTCCGTTGTACCGCCTTGGCGCGTCCTGGCAGGCCAACCCGGGCGACATGACCTGGGCGGCCAGCGTCTACAGCCTGGAAAGCATCGATGCGTGGCAGGTAAAGGGCCGCGCCGCCGGTGGTCGTGTCACCTGGGCACCGAGCCCGGCCGCTGGCGACGTGCTGCACCTGGGCTTGTCGCTGGCCCGCGAGGCCTATGACACCCCCGGTGTGAATGGCGTGCCCGCACTGCGCATCCGCCCGCGCCCGGCCGGCCATCTGTCCGATGAAAGCCGACTGACCCTGGTCGACTTCTCGGCCGGTCGCGATACCGACGTCAACAAGTGGTCGCTGGAATACGCGCAGGTGCGCGGCCCGCTGTCATGGCAGGGCGAATTCAGCGGCGCCACCTTCGACGATGGCGCGCAGCGCGGTGAAGTGATGGCGGCCTACGGCATGCTCAGCTGGTTCGTCACCGGCGAGTCGCGCAGCTACGACCGCAAGACCGGCCGCTTCGCCCGCATCAAGGACATCCGCCACAAGCCCGGTGCGTTCGAAGTCGCGCTGCGCTATGACCAGATGCGCGGCAACCAGCACCTTGATGGCCAGCCCGACCTGCGCAACGGCAGCACCGAAGCCTGGACGCTGGCCGGCAACTGGTACCTGCGCGACAACCTGCGTTTCATGCTCAACCTGATTGAAAGCCGCAACCGCAATCGCCTGACCGATACCACCGTGGACCACACCCGCGCGGTCACCGGCCGCCTGCAGTTCGATTTCTAAACACCTCTTCCCCGTCCTGTCCCTTCAAGGAGTCTGCAGATGATGCTGACCATCCTCGGCTTCGGCATGGTCCTGACGTTCATGTATCTCATCATGAGCAAACGACTGTCGCCGCTGGTCGCCCTGATTACCGTACCCATCGTGTTCGCCCTGATCGGCGGCTTCGGTGCCGGCCTTGATGAAATGATGCTCGACGGCATCAAGAAGATCGCGCCGACCGGCGTGATGCTGATGTTCGCCATCCTCTACTTCGGGGTGATGATCGACGCCGGCCTGTTCGACCCGCTGGTGCGCATCATCCTGCGCATCGTCAAGGGCGATCCGCTGAAGATCGTGATGGGCACCGCGGTGCTGGCGATGCTGATCTCGCTCGATGGCGATGGCTCCACCACCTACATGATCACCGTGTCGGCGATGCTGCCACTGTACCGCCGGCTGGGCATGAACGCGCTGAGTATGACCTGCGTGACCATCCTCGCCGGTGGCGTGATGAACCTCACCCCATGGGGCGGCCCGACCGCACGTGCGGCCACTGCGCTGCATGTGGATCCAGCCGATGTCTTCGTGCCGCTGATTCCAGCGATGGTACTGGCCTGCGCCGGCATCCTCGCACTGGCCTGGTACCTGGGCATGAAGGAACGCCGTCGTCTTGGCGTGGTCGCCCTGCCGCACGGCGGCTCGTGGATGGACGCCAGCGTCTCCGATGACAGCGATGCACTGCCGACGGTGGAAGACGCCGAAGACACCAAGCGGCCGAAGCTGCTGTGGGTCAACTTCGCCCTGACCCTGGCATTGATGGCGGCACTGGTGATCGGCCTGCTGCCGATGCCGGTGCTGTTCATGGTCGGTTTCGCTATTGCGCTGGTGATCAACTACCCGAACTTGGCCGAGCAGCGCCGCCGCGTGGTCAACCATGCCGGCAATGTGTTGTCGGTGGTGTCACTGATCTTCGCCGCAGGCATCTTCACCGGCATCCTGTCCAACACCGGCATGGTCGAGGCGATGTCGCGCGGCTTCCTGTCGGTGATTCCGGAAGCCTGGGGACCCTACCTGGCGGTGATCACCGCGGTGGCATCGATGCCCTTCACCTTCTTCATGTCCAACGACGCCTTCTATTTCGGCGTGCTGCCGATCCTGTCCGAAGCGGCGGGTCACTACGGCATCACCCCGGTGGAAATGGCACGCGCTTCGCTGGCCGGTCAGCCGGTGCATCTGCTCAGCCCGCTGGTGCCCTCGACCTATCTGCTGGTTGGACTGGCCAAGGTGGATTTCGCCGACCACCAGAAGTTCACCCTGAAGTGGGCCGTGCTGATCTCGCTGATCCTGATGGCCGGCAGCCTGCTGTTCGCCCTGTATCCACTGGCCGCGTAAGCGGCACCTACATGACGCATTGGAGAGCACCATGACGCTACGTATCGCTTACGTCACCAGTGGCATGGGCAGTGTAGGCACTGCCATCTGCCAGACCCTGGCTCGCGCTGGCCACACCGTAGTGGCGGGCTGCGCGCCGGACTCACCGCGCAAGGCCAACTGGATCCGCGAGCAGCGCGAACTCGGCTTCGACTTCATCGTGTCCGAAGGCAATGCCGCCGATTGGGATTCCACCGCCGCCGCATTCGCCAAGGTGCGTGCGGAAGTGGGTGAAGTAGATGTACTGGTCAACAACTCCGGCGGCAGCCGCGACATGCTGTTCCGGCAAATGAGCACCGAAGACTGGAACGCAGTGATTACCTCCAACCTCAACACCTTGTTCAACCTGAGCAAGCAGGTGGTTGATGGCATGACCAACCAGAACTGGGGCCGCATCATCAACATCGGCTCGGTCAGTGCACAGAAAGGCCAGATCGGCCAGGTCAACTACGCAACCGCCAAGGCCGCGATGCACGGCTTCAGTCGTGCGCTGGCCGCGGAAGTCGCAGCGCGCGGCGTCACCGTCAACACCATTTCGCCGGGCTATATCGCCAGCCAGGCGATCAGCAGCTTTCCGCCGGACGTACTGGACCGCTTGGCGGCTTCGGTGCCGATCCGCCGCCTCGGCAAGCCCGAGGAAGTGGCCTCTCTGTGCGCATGGCTTGCCAGCGATGATGCGGCGTATGTGACCGGCGCTGACTATCCGGTCAACGGTGGCCTGTACATGGGTTGATCTTGCGACCATGGATGCGACAACGAACGCCGCGCATTGACGCGGCGTTTTCTTTGCGTGGACCGTAACCACGTTCACCGCGAACATCGGCTCCAAGCAGCATCAAACGGGAATCACGTCACCAATACTGTGCAAAACAACGCAATTGGATGACACCGTAAACGAGCTTTAACAAAGCACCGACACCCTTCCGTTACCGGCGCGCGCCGGCCCTCCCACGGAACGGTAGACCATGATTTCCAAACGCCTCAGTCTCGCCATCACGCTTGCCCTGTGTACCAGCCACGCCTACGCCGAAGCAGACTCCGCCGACAGCGCCTCCGCGCAGACGCTGGACACCATCTCGGTGATCGGCCAGGGCCAGACCCGCCAGGTGCAACGCATCGGTGAAGTCGACAAGCAGGTGTTGCCGCCGGGCAGCAGCGGCCAGAAGATCCTTGATCGCCTGCCCGGTGTCTCCGTGCAGTCGAACGACGCCTTCGGTGCCAACGAGGAATCGCAGACCATCAGCCTGCGCGGCTTCGACAAGACCCGCCTGGGCTACACGCTCGATGGCATCCCGCTCGGCGACAACAGCTATGGCAACTACAACGGCCTGAGCATTGCCCGCGCCATCATCGCCGAGAACCTCGGCGGCGCCGAGTTGTCGCAGGGCATCGGCTCGCTGGGCGTCGCTTCGACCAGCAACCTCGGCGGTGCCATCCAGTACTTTTCGCAGGACCCGTCCACCGTATTCGGCGGCCGCGCCAGCGTCACCGTTGGCGATGACAACCAGCGCCGCGGCTATCTGCGCGTGGATACCGGCGATCTGAATGGCTTCTCGGCCTATGTCTCCGGCGTGCACCAGGACGCCGACATGTGGGCCGCACCGCACCAGAACCAGACCACCCGCCAGTTCAACGCCAAGGCGGTGTGGAACGTGGGTGATCACCGTTTCGGCGCCTTCGTTGCCACCTCGCGGGCAAGCCAGGCCAACTACGCCTATCTGTCCAAGAGCATGCTGCAGCGTGGACTGGGCTACGACTGGAACATCTACGCGCCGGATTGGGATCGCGCCGTCGCCGCTGCATACTGCGCGCCAGCGACCTTCGACGTCACGCGCTGCGCCTTCACTGGCGGCGTCAACAGCATCGACGATGCGTACTACCAGAGCCGCGCGTTGCGCGATGACAATCTGTATTCGCTCGATGCCAGCCTGCATCTCGGTGACGAACTCAACCTCAAGCTGCTTGCCTACCATCACGACAATCGTGGCCAGGGCCATTGGTGGGCACCGGGTCAGCCTTCCAATCCCGGTACCGACAAGATGCTGCCGATCTCGATCCGCAGCACCAACTACACGATTGATCGCCAGGGCCTGACCGCTGCGCTTTCGTGGAACGTCGGCATCCATGAGCTGGAAGCCGGCCTGTGGTTCGAGCAGAACGACCACAACGTCGAGCGCAACTTCTACTACATCGATGGCCCGTTCCTCGACGACACCTACCTCAAGAACCCGGACCGTCGTCTGTTCGACCAGGACTTCGACATCCGCACGCGGCAGTTCTACGTGCAGGACCGCATGCGCTTCCTCGACCAGCGCCTGACTGTGGATATCGGCATCAAGAGCCCGAACACGCGCATGCGTGCAACCGCCAAACCGGGCACCGAGCAGAAGCTCGCGTCGGGCACGCTGACTGCCAAGGAATCGCTGCTGCCGCAGCTGGGTGTCGGCTTCAAGCTCAATGCCAACAACGAGCTGTTCGCCTCCTATGCCGAGAACATCGCCGCCTTCGTCGGCGGCGGCAGCGGCGGCCCGCTGCAGGTTTCGCCGGAGTCGTTTGCCGCCAGCGCCGGGCTGGAACCGGAGAAGTCCAAGACCTTCGAGGCCGGCTTCCGCAGCTTCGGCAGCAAGTACCAGGCTTCATTGGCTGCGTACCACGTGATGTTCGACAACCGCCTGCTCTCGCTCAATCCCTGCACCAGCATCGAAGTCGGCACGCGACCGGAGTGCATCACCCGCTTCATCAACGTCGGCTCGGTGAAGAGCCAGGGCGCGGAACTGACCTTCATCCTCAAGCCGACGCAGGGCCTGCAGTGGTACAACGCGCTGTCCTGGAACAAGACCACCTACGAGGACGATTACATCTCCGGCGGTGCGATCGTGCCGGTGGCCGGCAAGATCACTGTCGACACGCCACAGCGCATGGCCTCCAGCGAGCTGAGCTGGAACCGCGACGGCTGGTTCGCCAGCCTGCGCGGCAAATACACCGGCAAGCGCTACTACACCTATACCAACGACCAGTCGGTACCGGGCGTGACCACCTTCGACGCCGGCGGCGGTTACAGCTTCGGCCCCGGCCTGGGCCTGCAGAACGTCAAGGTGTCCTTGAACGTCACCAACCTGACCAACAAGCGCTACGCCGGCCAGCTGAGCTCGTTCGCTCCGACCGACCCCACCGGCACCCGCTATTCCATCCACGCCAGCGCCCCGCGGCAGATCTTCATGACGGTGGGCGCGGAGTTTTAAGCGCTTGCCCCCTCCCTTTGGCCAAAGGCCAAGGGGAGGGCTGGGGAGGGGTGCTTTTCGCGCCAACCGCAAACCCCAAAGCAAAAGCCAACCCCTCCCCAGCCCTCCCCTTCGCTGCGCGAAAGGGAGGGGGCTGAGCATGGCTCCGCTCCAGTTCCTCGCGCGCGGCTGATCCCCACACCTGAACAACCCAGGCCAGCAAGCCCGCCCCAGCGCCCCAGTCCGCTAAACTGGCCGCCGTTTTTTGCCACAACGCCGGTCATCATCATGTTGCACGCCCAGGTTCACCTCACCCTCCCCGTCTGGATCCACGACGCCGTCGACTGCGACCGCGCCTATACCAGCGATGCGGACAAGGTAGCGCTGGCCATCGAGCTGTCGCGGCTGAACGTTGAACACGCCAGTGGCGGCCCGTTTGGTGCGGTGGTATTCGGCCCCGACCACAAGGTGATCGCCGCCGCGGTGAACCGCGTGGTGCCGCACGCCACCTCGCTGGCACATGCCGAGAACATGGCCTATATGCTGGCCCAGCAGAAACTCAACACCCCGCGTCTGAACGCGCTGCTGTCGCCGATCACCCTGGCCACCTCCTCGCAGCCCTGCTGCCAGTGCTACGGCGCCACCGTCTGGGCCGGCATCGACCGCCTGCTGATCGGCGCCTGCGCCGCCGACGTGGAAGAACTCACCCCGTTCGACGAAGGCCCGCTGCCGGCCGATTGGGCAGGTGAGCTGAACAAGCGCGGCATCGAGGTCGTGCAAGGCATCAACCGCGACGACGCCCGCGCCGTGCTGCACAGCTACGGCACGAACGACGGCGCACGCTACTGATCAAAAGCCCCTCTCCCTCCGGGAGAGGGGTTGGGGTGAGGGTCCGGCAGGCCGCAGGATACGAACTGCACAAGGCTTCACCGACCCTCATCCGCCCCTACGGGCACCTTCTCCCGGCGGGAGAAGGAGAAGCCCACCCGCTCCACACCAAGGATTTCCATGACCGGCCTGCTCTGCTACTGCCGCCAAGGCTTTGAACCGGAACTGGCCGGCGAACTGAACGACCGTGCAGGCCATGCCGGCATTGCCGGTTACGCCCGTACCCAGCGCAACGATGGCTACGTGGTGTTCGTCACCGATGAGGCCGAAGCGCTGGACCAGCGTCTGCCCTGGCGCGAGCTGATCTTCGCCCGCCAGAAGCTGCGGATTCTCGCCGAGCTGCCACAGCTCGATGCCACGGACCGCATCACCCCGATCATTGCCGCGCTGGAAGGCCAGCAACGGTTTGGTGATCTGTGGGTCGAGCATCCCGATTCGGACGCCGGCAAACCGCTGGCCGGCCTGGCCCGCGCCTTCGGCAATGCGTTGCGCCCGGCGCTGCGCAAAGGCGGCCTGCTCACCGACAAGCCCAACGGCAAGCTGCCACGCCTGCATGTGGTGTTCGTCGATGGTACGCATGCCTTTGTCTGCGTCTCCGATACCCGCGACAGCGCACCGTGGCTGTTGGGTATTCCGCGCTTGAAGCTGCTGCCGGACGCCCCCTCGCGTTCGGCCTTGAAGCTGGAAGAAGCGTTCATGACCCTGCTCACGCCTGAAGAGCGCGAAGCGCTGGTAGTGCCCGGCATGCGTTCGGCCGATCTGGGCGCGGCACCGGGCGGTTGGACCTGGGTGCTGACCCGCCAGCACCTGCATGTGAGCAGCATCGACAACGGCCCCCTGCGCCAGCATGTGCTGGATACCGGTCTGGTCGAACACCTGCGCGCCGATGGCTTCCATTGGCAGCCGGAAATCGGCCTGGACTGGATGGTCTGCGACATGGTCGAACAGCCGCGCCGCGTGGCCGAACGCATGGCTACCTGGTTGCGCGAAGGCTGGTGCAAGCACGCCATCTTCAACCTGAAGCTGCCGATGAAGAAGCGCTGGGATGAGACGCGCCTGTGCCTGGATCTGTTTGCCGAAAAGGCAGGCAAGCCGCTGACCATCCGCGCCAAGCAGCTGTATCACGACCGCGAGGAAATCACGGTGTTCGTGACCCCAAGAGCCAAGGGCCTTTGATTGAAGCCCCTCTCCCGTCTATGGGAGAGGGGTTGGGGTGAGGGCAGCTTGCGCTTGCAACTGGAGCGCCCCCTGTAGTGCCGAGCCATGCTCGGCATCGGCCTTACCGGTAAAGCCTCTGCCGAGCATGGTTCGGCACTACATGTCGTTGCCCACGTAACCACACCCACGCTCCAGCCCAGGCCTCTGGCACACTCGCGCTTCCACCAACACGGAAGTCGCCACCATCGCCCGCCAGATCCCCCACGCCCGCATCGCCGCCTTCGCGCTCACCGCCCTGAGCAGCAACGCCCTGGCCACCGACACCTTCATCGCCCGCGACCACGTCAGCGATGGCACCTTCACCACCGGCATCGAAGGCCCGGCGACCGGCCCGGATGGCGCGTTGTATGTGGTCAACCTCGGCAAGGACGGCACCATCGGCCGCGTTGATGAAACCGGCAAGGCAACGCTGTTCCTCACCCTGCCCGAAGGCAGCATCGGCAACGGCATCCGCTTCGGCAGTGATGGCACGATGTATATCGCCGACTACCCACGCCACAACATCCTGCGCGTGGCACCAGGCTCAACCAGCGTCAGCGTGTTCGCGCACCTGCCCGATGCACACCAGCCCAACGACATCGCCCTCGCCCCCGACGGCACGCTCTACGCCAGCGATCCGAACTGGTCCAGGGCCGATGATGGCCAGCTGTGGCGCATCGACCGCGATGGCAGTGTGCACCTGCTCGAAACCGGCATGGGCACCACCAATGGCATCGAGGTCAGCCCCGATGGCCAGCGCCTGTACGTCAACGAAAGCGTGCAGCGCAATGTCTGGGTCTACGACCGTGCCGCCGACGGCAGCATCGGCAACAAGCGCCTGCTGATCCGCTTCGATGACCACGGCATGGATGGCATGCGCTGCGACGCCGACGGCAATCTCTATATCGCCCGTTACGACGCCGGGGTGATTGCGGTGGTGGCGCCGGACGGCAAGCTGCTGCGGGAAGTGCCGCTCAAGGGCCGCAAGCCCAGCAATCTTGCCTTCGGTGGCAGCGATGGCCGCCAGGTCTTCGTCACCCTGCAGGACCGGGGTGCGGTGGAAACCTTCCAGGCCGACCGCCCCGGCCGTGAATACGGCTTGCAGGCATCAGCCAAGCCCTGAGGTCGCCAGTCTCAGCTGCTGCAATCCATATCAGGCATGCTGTAGGCCACGGGAGGAACCGCAATGCACAGCATCGAACTGAAGGACCCGGCCGGCTTCGGCAATGAGTTTCTGCGGCTGACCCTGATGCAGGGTTTCCAGTCGCTGACCAAGCGCGACCTTGAACTGCTGATCTTCGTGTTGATCGAACGCGACGGCGCCATCAATCGCAGCGATTCCAATGCTGCCGTCGCCCTGCAGCTGCGGGTCACCCCCGCCAAGGTCAAAGGCCTGCGCCGCGATGGCTATGCACGCTGGCGGGCCCTGGTACCCGAAGAAGGCGACAGCGCCCTGCAGCGCATCGTCGCGGCTGTGCTGACCGAGGCCAACCTGCGCTCCGGGGCAAAGCACGTCAGCGAGCGCAGCCGCAAGGAAGGCTTCCTCGCCATCCGCATCGAGCATCCCGACGATGCCCAACGCTTCGAACAGGCCATCCTCGATGTCGGCGCGATCCCGGTTTACGAACGCAACCGCGAAGTGGTGGCGGTGCGCTTCGACACCCTGCTCAACATCGCCGAACGCTGGAACTACCTGCAACCCGATCCGCAGGCCACGCTGGAGGCCTTGAAGAAACTGGCCCCGGCCTCGGAAGAAGTCGCCGACCTGCTGAAGAAGGATGTCACCCAGCTGCGCTGGGTCGATCTGCGGCGCGCGCTCAACAGCCTGGGTGCGAAGGCGATCAGTTCCACCGCCGAAGGTGGCTTGAAGGGCCTGCTGAAACTGGTCTTCCCGTTCATTCCGGGCTGAGCGGTTGGCCCGTTCAGCTGCAGCGCACTACCATCACCATTGCCGCCACCTGAGTGGCGGAACCTGCTTCCACCATCGATGAGTCGTGCCATGCCCGCGTTTCGTATTGCCCTGCCTTTGGCGTTTTCCATCCTGCTGCCCATTGCCGCCAACGCCCAGACCGTGCCGCGCCCTGAGCCTGCGGTCAGCATGCCGTTGAACGATGCGCCGGTGCATGTGCGCGAGCAATCGCTGTCCACTGGCAAGGTCACCCATTCCACACAGATCCTGATGCCTACCGATCAGGCCCAGGTCACGGTGCGTTCGATCCAGCCGGACAGCGTGATCGGCAATTACCGCATCGACTTCGACGCGATGGATGTGGATGGCGATGGCTTCATCAGCCGCGAGGAGGCGCAGGCCAATCCGGCCCTGGCTGACGAATTCAATGCCCTGGATACGGCGCGGCGCGGCAAGCTGTCGCGCGAACAGTTGGCCGGCTGGCTGCGCTAAGGCATCACCTGTAGTGCCGAGCCATGCTCGGCATGCGCTTCACCTGTAGTGCCGAGCCGTGCTCGGCATGAGCGTTACCGGAAAGGCCTCTGCCGAGCATGGCTCGGCACTACATTGGGTTGTGCTGGTAAAGCCTCTTGCCGAGCATGGCTCGGCACTACCTTGCCTACAGGCCGGAGGCGCGCTTCCAGAACACCGACATCAACGGCGGCATCCTGCCCGCCAAGCCCAATAGCGCGCCACGCGCCAGGGTCAGGTGCATCTCATCGTTGGAGAACACCTTGTTGATCGCATCGAAGCTGTAAGCGGCCACCGTGTTCTCGCTGCGCCGGGTACGCGCCCAGCGCTGCAGGCGATGGGGTGAGCTCCAGTCCTGCCGACGCTGCCTGGCTTCGCGCACAAGATCACGCAGACCGGCGACATCACGCAGGCCCAGGTTCACCCCTTGCCCGGCCAGCGGATGCACCACGTGCGCGGCATCACCCAACGTCAGTACGCGCCCCGCCACATAGGCGGTGGCCAACTGCCGGCGCAGCGGGAAGGCCGCGCGCGCCGAGACCAAACGCATCTCGCCCAAGCGCCCGGCAAATGCATTGGTCAGCTCACGATTGAAGCTGTCCTCATCCAGCGCCAGCACCCGCTCGGCTTCGGCATCCGGCAAGGTCCAGACAATGGAGCTGCGGTTGCGGTCGAACGGCAGCACCGCCAACGGGCCGGTATCGAGGAAACGCTGCCAGGCGGTGTCTTCGTTCGGCAGCGCGCTGTCCACATAGGCGACCACCCCGCGCTGGCCGTAATCATGTCGACTGACATCCAGGCCGGCCAAGGTGCGCAGGGTGGATTCGGCACCATCGGCGGCAATCGCGATCGAGGCCTCGACCCGACGGCCGTCATCCAGGCGCAGACGCACGCCATGTGCGTCCTGCTCCATCGCTTCCACCCGCGCCGGGCAATACAGCTGCACCCCGGCAGCCGGCAATGCGGCCCACAGCCGATCCACCAGCAGGCCGTTCTCGACAATCCAGCCCAGCTCGCGGCGGCCAAGCGTGTCGGCATCGAAAGTCAGATCGCCACCACCAGCGGCATCCCACACCCGCATGCGCCGATACGCGCGGGCACGGGCCTGATCCACCTGCTTCCACACGCCCAACGATTCCAGCAAGGCAGCGTTATCGGCGGCAAACGCGAACACACGCAGGTCCGGCTTCTGTGGCGACCACGGCGGTGGCTCGCGACCTTCCACCATCGCTACCTGCAGACCTTCCCCGGCCAGCGCCAGCGCACAGGCCGCGCCAACCACGCCACCGCCGACGATTACCGCATCCCACTGTCCGCGCCGACTCATCGCGCTTCACTCCTGCACAGCTCGGGCACCTGCCCGCGGAAGCCCATCGCGCCGCCGACCAGGAAGGACTGCACGGCCGGCGCTTGCGCCGCAGCGACAAAACCCAGGCTGCGCAACGGGCGTATCAGCGGTGTGGCATTGCTGGTCAAACGGGCAAGCCCATCGGAGAACGCCAACGTCTGCTCGCGGTCCGGGCCGCGTCGCGCCACATAGGCCTGCAGCAGATCCTCACTCCCCGGGTCCTGTGCGGCGTCGCCAATCAGCTCGGCCAGGGTCAGCGCATCGCGCAGACCGAGGTTGAAACCCTGCGCACCCAGCGGGTGGATGGTCTGCGCGGCATTGCCCAGCAGCAGCGCACGCTCGCCAACCAGCTGCTGTGCCAATACCTGGATCAGCGGATAGGCGCTGCGCGGGCCGCTTTCCAGCAACCGCCCGGCGCGCCAGCCCACCGCGTCCTGCAGCCGCGCCAGCCACGCCGCGTCGTCCAGTGCCATCACCGCATCAGCCTCTTCGCGAGCGACGCCGTGGACCACGCCGTAGTGGCGGTCGCCACGCGGTAGCAATGCGGTCGGGCCGGTATCGGTGAAGCGCTCATAGGCGCAGCCGTCCGGTGCCTTGGCCGCGCGCAGCCGCGCCACGAACAGGGTCTGCTGGTAATCGTGTTCGCTGACCTCGATCCCCAGCGCCTGCCGAACCGCGCTGCGGGTGCCATCGGCGCCAACCACGAGCCGGGCCTGCAGGCGCTGTTCGCCAGCGTCATCGGCAATGAGCACCTCGCGGCGGCCATCGGTGCACGCCCCCAGGCCGACAAACTTCGCCGGGCGGTAGCGGGTCAGCTGCTGCAACTCGCCAAGGCGCGCTTCCAGCGCGTCGCCAAAGTCGCGCGCCACCACCACCTGTCCGAACGCCTCACGCCCGTAATCGGCCGCCTGCATCAGCACCCGGCCGAAATCGCCGGCACGGCTGACGTGGATGCGGCGGATCGGGCCGCCGGGGTTGGTCAGCTTCTGCATCACCCCCAGCGCGGTCAGCGCATTGATCGTGGCGGCGGCAAAGCTGAGGTTGCGCTGGTCGAACACCGCCGGCAGCGCGCCGCCCGGGGTCGCCTCGACCAGCCCTACATCCAGCCCCAGCCGGTCCAATGCGATGGCCAGGCTGGCACCAACCAGCCCGCCACCGACGATCACTACGTCATGGTTCTTGCTCATGGGCCAATGATAACGGGGCTTCACCCGCCCGGTCGCCGCCCCTTGCCGCAGCGCAACCGCCGGTTCACCCCCACTGCGGCTAGAATGGCCGTCTGATTAACGGAAACCGCCACCATGACCGCCAACGCCCAACGCGCCATCATCCTGTCCCTGCTCGTGCTGCTGATGGCCGGCACCCGCCTCAACCACTTCGCACCGGTTCCGGACGCCTCGTGGGCGGTGTTCTTCATTGGCGGCTTCTACCTGCGCACCTGGACCCGCTGGGCGTTCCCGCTGCTGATGGGCCTGGCGGTGGTGGTTGACTGGGTGGTGATCTCCAACCAGGGCATGAGCTTCTGGCAGCACTATTGTGTGTCGGCCGCTTACTGGATGCTGATCCCGGCCTACTTCGCGATGTGGACCGGCGGCATGCTGCTGCGTCGCTACTACCGCAGCGCCAACCTCAAGTCGCTGGCCATGCTGGCCGCCACCGTGATCGGTTCGGTCGCGCTGTGCCACCTGATCGCACAGGGCAGCTTCTATTGGATCAGCGCCTCGGTTGCCGAGCCGACCTTCGCCGGTTGGGCCAAGAACTACAGCGACTGGCTGCTGCCGTACATGCAGAGCGCCGCCATGTACATCGGCGCTGCCGCGCTGGTGCAGGTTGTGGCTGAAGCCGTCAGCAAGCAGCCGGCCGCTGGCCGCGTTGCCCACTAAGGGCACGCCAGGCAATGGGTAACCGCCTTTCCAAGATCTACACCCGCACCGGCGACGATGGCAGCACCGGCCTGGGTGATGGCAGCCGCACCGGCAAGGATTCGCTGCGGGTCAACGCCTACGGCACCGTCGACGAGGCCAACTCGGCCATTGGTGTGCTGTTGGCCGTAGACCTGCCCGAGGACGTGCGCACGCTGCTGACCACCATCCAGCACCAGTTGTTCGACCTCGGCGGCGAGCTCTGCATCCCCGGCCACGCCGCCATCCACGGCGCCGACATCGACGCGCTGGAGCAGCACCTGGACCGCTACAACGACGACCTGCCGCCGTTGAAGGATTTCATCCTGCCAGCCGGTGGTGAGGGCGCGGCACGTTGCCATCTGGCCCGCACCATCGTCCGCCGTGCCGAGCGTGAAACCGTGGCCTTGGCCCGCGTCGAAGACATCCGAGCCGAGGCGGTGCGCTACCTGAACCGCCTGTCCGACCTGTTGTTCGTGTTGTCCCGCGTACTTGCCCGGGCCGGTGGCCATGGCGAAGTACTGTGGAACCACGAACGCCGTCACGGCTGATCCTCTCCTCCCATACGACGCCGCGCAGCGCGCGGCGTCGACGGTTACAGTGCGGCCATGCTGGTATTCACCCACCCTGCCTGCCTTGAACATGACCCCGGCATCGATCACCCCGAGTCGCCGGAGCGCCTGCATGCCGTCATCTCAGCCCTGCGCGCCGAGTTCCCGGACCAGTTGGAATGGCGCAATGCGCCGCCGGCCAAGCTCGGCGAACTGGCCAGGGTGCATACCCGCGAGCTGATCGATTCGGTACTGCAGGTGCAGACCGCACCGCTGCGGCGCATCGACCTGGACACCTTCAGCTCGCCTGGTTCAGCCAGCGCGGCCCTGCATGCGGCCGGTGCCGGCGTCGCCGCGGTCGACGCGGTGATGCTGGAAGAAGGCAACAAGCACGTGTTCTGCGCGGTACGACCGCCCGGTCACCACGCCACTGCCGATACCGCGATGGGCTTCTGCCTGTTCAACAACATCGCCGTGGCCGCGGCCTATGCCCGCGACAAGTACGGCCTGGAGCGCATCGCCATCGTCGATTTCGACGTCCACCACGGCAATGGCACCCAGGCCATCTTCGAGACCGACCCCAAGATCGCCTACTACAGCAGCCACCAGTCGGGCCTGTTCCCGTATTCGGGCAACATGCGCGAGCGCGGGGTCGGCAATATCTGCAACATCCTGCTGCCACCGGGCAGCGGCGGGTTCCGCTTCCGCAACACCTGGGCCGACGAGATGCTGCCGCAGATCGAGGCGTTCCGGCCACAGTTGCTGTTCATTTCGGCCGGTTTCGATGCCCACATGCGCGATCCGCAGGCTGACCTGATGGTCGAAACCGAGGATTTCGGCTGGCTGACCAGCGAGCTGGCCAGGCTCGCCGAACGCCATGGCAGCGGCCGCGTGGTATCGATGCTGGAAGGCGGCTACGACCTGCAGGCCCTGCGCGAATGCAGTGTCGCCCACGTCCAGGAACTGCTCGCAAGCCGTTGATGGATGAACCCCACCCGGCCCGTCCGGCAGGCTTTCATTGCCCCCTCGCGGGCGATGCGGCAAGCTAGCGGCCGTTTTCCCCCCGAATGCGAACCGCGTGCGCAAAGCTCTCCGCCTGCTCCCCCTGCCCCTGGGCATTGCCATCTGCCTGCCCGCCTGGGCCGACGATAAGCCGGTGAACTGGGGCCTGTGCCCGGCTACCGACACGCTCCCCGCCTTTGACGAGGCACCGCCGGCAGATCCCGCTGCAGCGGCCAACCGTGAGCAGCTGCCCACCGACATCGAGGGCAACGAGCTCACTGGCACCAGCGCCGTCCCGCAATACCAGGGCAATGTCCTGCTCAAGCGTGGCGACCAGTTCATGGGTGCCGACAGCCTGCGTCTGGATACCGAAAGCGGCAACTACATCGCCGAGGGCAATGTCCGTTATTCGGATTCGTCGATCCGCATGGTCGCCGAGCGCGCAGAGGGCAATCAGGAAACGGACTCGCACAAGATCAGCGACATCCGTTACCAACTGGTTTCCCGCCGCGGCAACGGCTCGGCCGACTCGGTCGACCTGCAGGGTTCGACCGGGCAGATGCACCATTCCAGCTACACCACCTGCGATCCCTCGCAGCCGGTGTGGAAGCTGGTGGCGCCGCAGATCGACGTCGACAATGAAGAAGGCTTCGGCACCGCCCGCAATGCCGTGCTACGCGTGGGCAAGCTGCCCGTGCTGTACATGCCTTATTTCAAGTTCCCGATCGACGACCGCCGCATGACCGGCCTGCTTTATCCAAAGCTGAGCCTGTCGGGACGCAATGGCTTTGATTACGCGCAGCCGATCTACTTCAATCTGGCGCCGAACTACGACGACACCCTGACCCCGCGCTACATGAGCAAGCGCGGGCTCATGCTCGACAATGAATTCCGCTACCTGTACTCCGGTGGCCGCGGCCAGCTGGAAACGACATATCTGCCAAACGACTCCCTGCGCGACCGTGATCGCGGCAGTCTGTCGTTCAATGGCTACCACAACATCGACAAGAACTGGCAGGCCCGCGCCAACCTGGCCTGGGTCAGCGACGAGCGCTACGTCGAGGATTTTTCCAACCGACTGAACGGCATCACAGCCTCCAACATGCAGAGCACTGCTGGCCTGTACGGCACCGGCCGCACCTGGACCGCCGGCATCATGGCCGACGAATGGCAGCTGACCGATTACACCCTCACCGAGGAATCGCTGCCTTACAGCCGCCAGCCGCGCCTGTTCGCCACTTGGGAGGAGACCTTCGGCCGCTGGTTCGAGGCTGGCGTGTATGCCGAAGCGGTGCGCTTCACCCACGATGACATCCACCTCAAGACAGTGGATGCAGATGGTGAATATGTCCGCACCGGTGAAGTCACCCGGATGTTTGGCGGCTCGCGGCTGGACATCAAGCCTTATGTCTCCATGCCGCTCGGCGGCGCAGCCTGGTACATCACCCCGACCCTGGCCTGGCGCTACACCGCCTATGACCTGGAACGCGGCCTGGCCGACAGCATCCGCGTCCAGCAATTGCGTGCCGCCGGCATCAACCCAGCCACGGCTACCCCCGACCAACTGCGCGGCAACACCTCGCCCCACCGCAGCCTGCCCATTGCCAGCATCGACATGGGCCTGTTCTTTGATCGCGAGACCACCCTCAAAGGCAAGTCCTACCTGCATACGCTGGAACCCCGGCTGTTCTACCTGAACACGCCGTACCGCGACCAGTCGGACCTGCCGCTGCTCGACACCCGCGCCTTCACCTTCAGCTGGGGCCAGCTGTTCCGCGACTCGCGCTTCACCGGCGCCGACCGCCAGAACGATGCCAACCAGCTGACCACGGCGTTGACCACCCGCCTGATCCGCCAGGCGGACGGTCGCGAAAAGCTGTCAGCCAGCATTGGCCAGATCAGCTATTTCGAAGACTCGCGGGTTACCGTGAACCCCGGCGACCCGGTGGTGAGCGAAAGCAAGTCCGCCTGGGTGGCCGACGTCAACTGGGCAATGACCGACCGTTGGACCCTAGGCACCACTTACCAGTGGAATCCCAAGTTCCGCAAGGAAGACCTGGCCAGCGTGCGTGCGCGTTACCTGCTACCCGAAGATGGCGTGATCAACCTGAGCTACCGTTACCGCGGTAACCCGACCACCGGTCAGGAGCAGCTCAAGCAGGCTGACTTCTCCTTCCTGTACCCGATCAACCCACGCTGGAGCGTCGTCGGCCGCTATTACTACTCGATGGTCGACAGCAAGCCGCTGGAGATCATCGGCGGCGTACAGTGGGACAGCTGCTGCCTGGCGGTGCGGGCGCTGGCCCGCCGCTATGTCAAGAACCGCGAAGGTGACCTCAACAATTCGTTCCAGATCGAGTTCGTGCTCAAGGGCCTGAGCTCGGTTGGACAGAACACGGACCGCACCTTGCGCCGTGCTATTCTCGGCTACAACCGAGACGACCTCTACCTCGTTCCGCCCAGCAACATCGAAGCGAACGACGACGACTACGATCCCAACCAGATTCCATGACCAAGACCCTTCCTGCAGTCCTCGCCACCTTGCTGGCGTTCTCCGGCGTTGCCGCCCCGGCTGTTGCGCAGCAGACGCAACCGCTGGATCGCATTGCCGCCATCGTCGACGAGGACGTCATCCTGCAGAGCGAACTGCAGCGTGCGGTCGCCAACATCAAGGGCCAGTACGCTGGCCGTGAGGCTCAGCTGCCACCCGAATCCGTACTGGAACGGCAGGTACTGGAGCGTCTGGTACTGGTGAAACTCCAGGTAGCCCGCGCCGATGGCAGCGGCATCCGCGTCAGCGATGAAGAACTCAACCACGCCATCGGCAGCATTGCCCAGCAGAACGGCACCACGGTCGATGGCCTGCGCCAGCGCCTGAGCCAGGACGGCATTGGTTTCTCCGACTTCCGCAACTCGGTGCGCGAGGAAATCACCACCCAGCGCCTGCGCCAGAGCTTCGCGCAGAGTCGCATCAGCGTCAGCGAAGGTGAAGTGGATGCCGCACTGGCGCAGGAAAACGCCGGCGGTGCCCAGTTCCACCTGGCGCACATCCTGATTGCCCTGCCCGAAGGCGCGACTGCCGAGCAGATCGCCACCGGCCAGAGCAAGGTTGACGGCGTCAAGGGCCTGCTCGACAAGGGCGAACTGGACTTCTCCGCGGCTGCCGTCCGTTACTCGGACAGCCCCAACGCATTGGAAGGTGGTGACCTGGGCTGGCGCAGCGCCGACGAAATCCCCAGCGCGTTCGCCAACCAGATCAAGAACATGAAGGCCGGCGATGTGCTGGGCCCGATCCGCGGCCCGAGCGGCTTCCAGCTGCTCAAGCTGGTCGAGACCCGTGATGCCGGCGGCGCGGGCGACAGCGGCCAGAAGGTCACCGAGTACCACGCCCGCCACATCCTGGTGCGCGTCACCGACCAGGTCGACGACGCGGCCGCAAAGGCCAAGATCGAGACCTTGCGTGCACGCATCGCTGGCGGCGCCGACTTCCAGGCCGTGGCCAAGGAGTCCTCCGACGACACCAACAGCCGCGGCCAGGGTGGCGACCTGGGCTGGTTCCCGGCCGATGCCTTCGGCCCGGACTTCGGCAAGCAGGTGGAAAGCCTGAGCGACAACGGCGTCGGCACCCCGTTCCGCACCGACGCCGGTTGGCACATCGTGCAGCGCGTGGCCACCCGCCAGACCGACGTGAGCGACAACAACAAGCGCGCCCAGGTCCGTGAACAGATCGGCCGCCGCAAGCTGGACGACGAGTACAACCGCTTCCTGCAGGAACTGCGTGGCGAAGCCTACGTCAGCTTCCGCAGCGGTGACCGCGCCGAGGGCAATGCCGACACGGCAACCACCCCGGCAGAACCGGCCAAGCCCTGATCCATGGCTGCCCAGCTCGCTCTGGTTCCGGGCGAGCCCTCCGGGATCGGCCCGGAACTCTGCATTCGCCTTGCCCAACAGCCGCGCAGTGACTGCCGGCTGTTGGCGTTTGCGGACCCCGATACGCTGCGGGCCGCCGCCAGCGCGCTGAACCTGCCGCTGCAATTACTCCCCGAACACGCCGAAGCCAGCCGTCCCGGCGACCTGCGCCTGCGCGAAGTCCGCAACGCCGCCCCTTCGCAGTTCGGCCATGCCGATCCGCGCAATGCGCACGCGGTGATCGATGCCCTGCTCGGTGCCGGCCAGGCCTGCCTGGACGGCAGCCTCGACGGCGTGGTCACCGGACCGGTGCACAAGGCGGTGATCAACCAGGGCGGCATCGCCTATAGCGGCACCACCGAACTGCTGGCCAACCAGGCCGGCGTCGAAGTGGTGATGATGCTGGCCAATGCCATCGTGCGCGTGGCCCTGGCAACCACCCACCTGCCGCTGCGCGACGTCGCCGACGCCATCAGCGCAGAGAGCCTGCGCAAGGTCATCGGCACCACCGATGCAGCCCTGCGCCGCGATTTCGGCCTGGCGCAGCCGCGCATTGCCGTGCTCGGGCTCAACCCCCATGCCGGCGAAGATGGCCATCTCGGCCGTGAAGAGCTGGACCTGATCATTCCGCTGCTCGAGCAGATGCGTGGCGAAGGCCTGAACCTGATCGGCCCGCTGCCCGCCGACACCGCCTTCCTGCCAGCCAAACTGGCCGGTTTCGACGCGGTGCTGGCGATGTACCACGACCAGGGCCTGCCGGTGCTCAAATACAGCGGCTTCGAGCAGGCCACCAATATCACCCTGGGCCTGCCCTACCCGCGCGTCGCGGTGGACCACGGCACCGCCCTGGACCTCGCAGGCAAGGGCGTGGCCGACCCCTCCAGCCTGTTCGCGGCAACGGCGTTATGCGCGCAGCTGGCTGCACAACGTAAAATCAGCACATGAATTCAGACCATTCCCCGCGCACGGGCTTCACCGCCCCGGCCAAGAAGCAGCTCGGCCAGCACTTCCTGGCGGACAAGTACTACGTCGAGAAGATCGTCATGGCGGTCGACCCGAAGGGCGACGACCGTCTGGTCGAGATCGGCCCGGGCCAGGGCGCCATCACCTTCCCGCTGCTGCGCCGCCATCCCAGGCTGACCGTCATCGAGTTCGATCGTGACCTGATCGCGCCGCTGACCGAAGCCGCCGCGCCGCTAGGCGAGCTGACGATCGTCCACAGCGACGTGCTGCGGGTGGATTTCACCGAGCTGGCCGCCGGCTCCACGATCCGTCTGGTCGGCAACCTGCCGTACAACATCTCCTCGCCGATCCTGTTCCACGCGCTGGACCATGCCGCCGCGATCTCGGACATGACCTTCATGCTGCAGAAGGAGGTGGTCGACCGCATGGCCGCCGGCCCCGGCAGCAAGGTTTACGGCCGGCTGAGCGTGATGCTGCAGGCGTTCTGCGAGGTGCGCGCCTTGTTCGTGGTGCCGCCGGGCGCGTTCCGGCCGCCGCCGAAGGTGGACTCGGCGGTGGTCCGGTTGATCCCGCGCGACCCCGCCAGCGTCGGCATCAACGACCGCAAACGCTTCGCCGACGTGGTCCGCGCCGCCTTCGGCCAGCGCCGCAAAACCCTGCGTAACGCCCTCAATGGCGTCATCGACCAGGCCCAGTTCGAAGCCGCCGGCGTACGCAGCGATGCCCGCGCCGAACAGCTGGAAGTTGCCGATTTCATCAGGCTTGCCAACCTGCCGCACGAATAAGCGCTGCAAACACGCAAACCGATCACCTGCTTTTGCTTACACTCCTCCCATGGAAGACAACCGCCACTACGCGATCGAGATCGAGGTCTCGCCTCGTTTCATCGACGACCAGTCGGCCCCTGAAGACGGCCGCTTTGCGTTCGCCTACACGATCCGCATCCACAACCGCGGCACCATGCCGGCGCGGCTGATCAGCCGCCACTGGCGCATCACCGACGGCGAAGGCCGGGTCGAGACCGTCGATGGCGATGGCGTGGTCGGCGAGCAGCCAAGGCTGCGCCCCGGTGAAGAGTTCCGCTATACCTCCGGGGTAATGCTCGGCACCGAGCACGGCACCATGCAAGGCCACTACGACATGATCGCCGACGACGGCACCGAGTTCGCCGCACCGATCGCGCCGTTCGTGCTCGCCATCCCAAGGACGCTGCACTGATGGCGACCTGGGCAATTGGCGACCTGCAGGGCTGCTACGACGTTACCCAGCGCTTGCTGGAGAAGATCAACTTCGATCCGGCTGCAGACAAACTGTGGTTCGCCGGCGATCTGGTCAACCGCGGCGGCCAGTCGCTGGAAACACTGCGGCTTGTGCATTCACTGCGCGAACACAGCGTCACCGTGCTCGGCAACCACGACCTGTCCCTGCTGGCCATCGGCGCCCGCAGCGAAGAGGAGCAGCGCAAAGTCAACCCCGACCTGCAGCGCATCGTGCTGGCCGAGGACCGTGACGTATTGCTGGACTGGCTGCGCATGCAGAAGCTGGCCCACGTCGACCGTGAGCTGGGCTGGATGATGTTCCATGCCGGCCTGGCACCGAAGTGGACCGTGGCACTGGCCGAAAAGCATGCGCGCGAAGTCGAGCTGCAACTGCACGGCAACGGCTACCGCAAACTGTTCCGCAACATGTATGGCGACAAGCCGGCATGGTCGCCGGGTCTGAGCGGCTACGACCGCTCGCGCGCGATCATCAACATCTTCACCCGCATGCGTTACTGCACCCCAAGCGGGCGCATCGGCATGGAAGACAAGGGCACCCCGGGCACCCAGCCGCAAGGCATGTACCCGTGGTTTGAAGTGCCTGGCAGGGTCGAGCGCGAACTAAAGATGGTCTGCGGCCATTGGTCAGCCCTGGGCCTGACCATCACCCAGGGCGTGCATGCGATCGATACCGGCGCAGTCTGGGGTGGCAAGCTCACCGCACTGCAGTTGGACAGCGAAGACCTGCGCGTGGTGCAGGTACCGGGCCGCGACGTGCCCGCACCGGTGCCGGGCCAGCACCCGCCGCGCAAACCGCGTGTGGAAGCCAAGGTGGACGCCAAGCCCGAGTCCAAGCCCGAACCCCGCGGCGAAGCTCAGCGCAACGAGCGCAGCGGCGAACAACGCCGGCGCCCGCGCCGTCATCGTCCTCGTGGGCGCAATGGCAATGGCAACGGTAACAACAGCACGCCCACACCGGACAACAACGGGCCGGCTGCATGAGGGCTTGGCCATCGGCACTGGTGCTGATGGCCATTGCATTGCTTGCGGGCTGCCGTCCGCAAATCAACGGCAACGAGGCAAGCCCATCGCCGCAGGCGGCCAGTGAAGCCGCGCCGCAAGTCATTTCACCTGCGCTGGTTGCCGCCGCACGCGCACAGATCGGTGTCACCACCCGCTACGACCCCGCCTATTTCTCGCTGACCTACCCGAACGGCGATCCGCCGCTTGATCGTGGTGTCTGCACCGACGTGGTGATCCGCGCACTGCGCATGCAAGGCGTTGACCTGCAGCAGCGCATCCACGAGGACATGCGCGGGGATTTCGCTGCCTACCCGCAGCTGTGGGGCCTTTCCCGTACGGATCGGAACATCGACCACCGCCGCGTCCCCAACCAGATGCGCTGGTTCCAGCGGCAAGGCTGGGAGTTACCGATAAGTACCGTCGCCGACGACTACGCCGCCGGCGACATCGTGGCGTGGAAGCTCAATGGCAACGGCCTGCTGCACGTAGGCATCGTTTCAGATCAGCGCCTGGACGACGGCACCCCGCTGGTGCTGCACAACATCGCCCAAGGTACGCAGGAGCAGGATCTGTTGTTCCGGCACACGATCATCGGGCACTACCGGATGCAGAACTGAAGCAGTTCTTGCCCTGCACACAGCGCTGGCCATTGCCGCACCAACCGGCCCCATCAACACCTTCCAACGATTCGACCACCCGCTTTCTCGTGCAACGCGGGAACAGCCGGCTACTTCCTTTGCGAGCGAGTTCGACTTACCTCCTTCGAACATTTGCCAAGGCAGGACGGTAAGGAATTTCCGCCTGACTTCAGGGTCCCCCGCCTACTCCCGCGCACGGCATTCAATGACTCGCACATAGGAACCCCCTCGTCGATGCTGACACCTCACCTCAAGCACGGCAACGGGCGTCTTTCCGAACTGCGTGCTCCGGGCGACAAGCTATGGCATGGGCGCAGGAAAGCACACCTTCGGAAACCGCGGTTCTCCAAAAGAAGGCAGCTGAAAAATGAACAACGACACGACCAAGGAAATCAGGAAAAAGTACGCACCCGAGTTCCGCCCACTCGCAAAGAAAACCCCAATGCGTGCGGGAATCGTATTGTTCGCCTACCTGTTATTGATCATCGGCAGCATCGTCGCGGGAACCATTTCACTCCACGCATCGACACCTATTGCCCCCATCACCGTCGTCGCACTGTCGGTATTCATTGCAACCCGGCTCAGAGGCATCAACAACATCGTCCACGAGTGTAGCCACGCCTCATTCACGCATTCAAAGAAGTGGAACGGCATCTATGGCTGTATGGCGTCAGCGATCCTGATGAAATCGTTCCGTACATACCGGCTGGAACATCGCACACATCATGCCTACCTGGGCCACTACGAACAGGACCTGGACTTTCGCAACATAGAGGAATACCGCCTTGAGGAGCCGGTGACAGCCAAGACCATCATTCGCCACGCGATCACACCCCTGCTTGGTTTGCATCTGCGCAGATACCTGCAGCTCGATCTGTCATTGAATGACGGTTTCCGCTACGCCGCCATGAAAGCCGTGATTCTCTATGCGGTGGCCTTCTACGCGTTCGATTCATTCGCAGCGGCCATGGCCTTCGTCATCATCCCGTTCGCCTGGATTCATCCGGCGCTGAATTACTGGACCGACTGCATCGACCATGGAGGGCTGCTCACCAACAAAGGCGAGATATGGCGCTCAAGAAACATGAAGGTCCCGCTGTTGCCCAAGCTCGTATTCTTCCCAAGGAATGACTCCTACCACTTGGTGCACCACCTTTTCCCGGGGGTACGGGTGGAGCACTTCCGCCGCTGCCACGACCGATTGATGGAAGACAGCAACTACCGGGCAAATCACCTACGCACAGGAACACCTTTCAGCGAAACGGAAGCAACGAATGACCGCGACTTCGATCAGAGCCCCACATGAATGCACTGCTATCCGGTTTTTTTCTTGGTCTAAGCCTGATCGCGGCGATTGGCGCTCAGAACGCGTTTGTCCTGCGGCAGGGTTTGCAGAGGAGATACGTGCTTGCGGTCAGCCTGGCATGTGCGCTGTCCGATGCCGCACTTGTCTTCCTTGGCATCGTCGGGTTCGGCACCATCATCGGCAAGGCCCCATGGATAGCAACGGTCATGAGCTTGTTTGGGGCCGCATTCCTTGCCTTCTACGCATGCAGAAGCTTCTACTCTGTCCTGCGACATGAGGCATCGCTCAATCCCGCGAAAACAATCGCGCCAAGCCTGAAAGCCACGCTTCTGACCTGCCTTGCCTTTACCTGGCTCAATCCGCATGTCTATCTCGACACCGTGGTCCTGCTGGGCTCCATTTCAGCCAACTACGGCGCTGAGCGCTTCCATTTCGGCGCGGGTGCGATAACGGCCTCGTTCGTATTCTTTTTCGCCCTGGGCTACGGCGCGCGCCTGTTGGCACCGGTATTTGCCAATCCGCGCGCGTGGCGAGTACTGGATCTCCTGATCGGCATGGTAATGAGTGCGTTGGCTGTAAAACTGCTGCTTGGCGTTTTCGCCTAGGCGGCGTCCGCCCACCAAAGCAAGGGGCAATCACGCAGTTCTTCAAACGCGCACGTAGTGCACGAACCGGAACGCAAACGCATGCCGCTCATCCGCTGCATGCGCCTGGCTATCCACCTCGCGCCACAGCACCGGGTCGACGTCCGGAAAATGCGTATCGGCATTCACCTCGGTATCCACCAAGGTCAGCTGCAGGTCGGTGGCCTGATCCAGCAACAGCCGATAGATCTCACCGCCACCAATCACGCACAACTCGTCAGCTCCCTCGCCTGCCGCAATCGCCCGCGCCTCATCCAACGAAGCCACCGCACGCATGCCAGCAAACGGCACCTGTCCGCTACGCGTCAGCACCAGATTGGTCCGTCCCGGCAGCGCACGACCCAGCGACTCGGCGGTCTTGCGCCCCATCAGGATCGGTTTGCCGAGGGTCAGTGCCTTGAAGTGTTTGAAGTCGTCCGGCAGATGCCAAGGCATCGCATTGTCGTGGCCGATGCCACGGTTGCGATCCAGCGCGGCGATCATCGACAGCTTCATCACACCGCCACCGGCGCCTTGATTGCCGGATGCGGGGCGTAGCCGTCGATGCGGATGTCCTCGAACTGGAAGCCGAACAGGTCGGTCACGTCCGGGTTCAACCACAGCTTGGGCAGCGCGCGCGGTTCGCGCGACAGCTGCTCGCGTGCCTGCTCGTAGTGGTTGGAATAGATGTGCGCGTCGCCCAGCGTGTGCACGAAATCGCCAACGCCCAGTCCGGTCGCCTGCGCCACCATATGCGTCAGCAACGCATAGCTGGCGATGTTGAACGGCACGCCGAGGAAGATGTCGCCGCTGCGCTGGTACAGCTGGCAGCTGAGCTTGCCGTCCACCACATAGAACTGGAACAGGTTGTGGCAGGGCATCAGCGCCATCTGCGACAGCTCGCCGACGTTCCAGGCGCTGACCACCAAACGGCGCGAATCCGGATTGCGCTTGATCTCATCCACCAGCCATTGCATCTGGTCGATCTCGCGGCCATCAGCGGTGGCCCAGCTGCGCCACTGCTTGCCGTAGACCGGACCGAGGTCGCCGTTGGCATCGGCCCACTCGTCCCAGATATTGACCTTGTTGTCCTTCAGGTAGCCGATATTGGTATCGCCCTTCAGGAACCACAGCAGCTCGTGGATGATCGAGCGCAGGTGCAGCTTCTTGGTGGTGACCAGCGGGAAGCCCTGGTTGAGGTCGAAACGCATCTGCCAGCCGAACACGCTGCGCGTGCCGGTGCCGGTGCGGTCGGACTTCTCGGTGCCGTGCTCCATCACATGCTGCAGCAGATCCAGATATTGCTTCATGCCTTCTTCTCTTCCAGTGGAAGCACCGGCTGCAACACCGGCGCGCGGCGCGACATTGCCAGCAACACCAAGCCCAGCACGATCAACGGCAGGCTCAGGATCTGGCCACGGGTCAACCAGTCAAACGCGATATACACGCCGTTGTCGGGCATGCGCACGAACTCGATCAGGAAGCGGAAGCACCCATACAGCAGCGCGAACAGGCCGGACACGGCGTAACGCGGGCGCGGCTTCATCGAGTAGAACCACAGCACCAGGAACATCACCAGCCCTTCCAGCAATGCTTCGTACAACTGCGAAGGATGGCGCGCGTACTGGCTGAGCAGGCCGGCAGCATAGTCCTGCTGGATCTGCGCAGCCGACAGCAGCTGTTCCATCGCCGGCAATCCGGCCGGAACATCCTTCAGCGGCGAATGCGGGAAGATCACGCCCCAGCCGGCATTGGTGAACTTGCCGTACAACTCGCCACCAATGAAATTGCCCAGTCGACCAAAACCCAGGCCCAGTGGCACCAGCGGCGCGACGAAGTCGATGGTGTCGAAGAAATGCAGCTTGTGCTTGCGCGTCCACCACCAGCCGGCGATCAACACGCCGATCAGGCCGCCGTGGAAACTCATGCCACCTTCCCAGACCCGCAGCAGGATCAGCGGATTGGCGAGGAAGTCGGCGGTTGCGTAGAACAGCATGTAGCCGATGCGTCCGCCCAGCACCACGCCGAGCATCGCGTAGAACAGCAGATCGGAGAAACCGTTCATGTCCACGCCCGGCAAGCGACCGGCGAGGATGCGGGAACGGCCCAGCCACCAAGCGGCGGCGAAGCCGAGCAGGTACATGACGCCGTACCAGTGCACGTCGATCGGCCCCAGCGAGAAAGCGATGGGATCTATGTCATGGAGAAAGAGCATGCGAGCACTGTCAGGCAAACCAGCCCCTATTCTCGGGGTAGCAGCCCTTGCCACTCAACCCATGCTTCAGCCGAACACCTGCGGGCGGTCAGGTAGCTCGTTGCGGGTGCGCCCTGCCGGGTCGGGCGGGAAGTGCTGCGACAGCAGCAGCGAGACTTCGGCCACCGCCGCCAGCACGGCCTCCTCGCGTGTATTCCCGCTCAGCTGCTCGCGCAGGTGGTCGCAGATCAACTGCCATTGCGCCGCATCCACCCGCGCCCGCAGTCCCCGGTCGGCGACGATCTCGATGGCATGGTCGGCCAGCAGCAGATAGATCAGCACGCCGTTGTTGGCCTCGGTGTCCCAGGTACGCAGCAGCGCGAAGGCGTGCTCGGCACGGGCGCGGGGGCTGGTGTTCTTCCACAGCAGGGCAAGCGGCAGGTCGGACTCGACCGCGAACATCACCTGGCCGCTGTGCAGGCGCTCGCCGTCGGCAATGGCGTGGGCGATCCGGTCCAGGCTGGTTTCCGGGAATGCGGCATGCGCGGAGGGAGCAAAGAAATGTCGTAACCAGCGCATCACCAGCTCCCCGAGGCGCCACCGCCTCCCGAACGTCCACCGCCACCACCCCAACCGCCGCCTCCGCCGAAGCTTCCACCGCCTCCGCCAAAACCACCTCCACCGAAGCCGCCTCCGCCGCCCCAGCCACCACCGCTGGCAAAGCCACCGCTGGAACCCTTGCCCAGCGACAACAGGAAGGCCACCAGCGCGGCAATACCGCCACCAAGCACCGACAGCAGCAGCCAACCGGCCGCGCCGGCAATCAGGCCCGAGACCACGCCACGGATCGGCCGCGGCAGCTTGGCCAGCAGCATGCGCATGAAGGTGGAGGCAAACACACCGATCATGATCGCGAAGAAAAAGATCGAATCACCGCCGCCACCGCCGCCATCGCGATTGCTGCTGACCGGAGCCGGCAGCTCCTCGCCGTCGATGATCTTGACCAGCACGCCGCTGGCGGCGGTGATGCCGCCGGCGTAGTCGTTCTGGCGGAAGTGCGGCACCAGGTATTCCTGGATCACCCGGTTGGCGATGGCATCGGGGATGGCACCTTCCAGACCGTAGCCCGGCTCGATCCGCACCCTGCGGTCATCCTTGGCCACCAGCAGCAGCACGCCATCATCCACGCCCTTGCGACCGATCGCCCACTGGTCGAACACGCGGGTGCTGTACTGGGCGATGTCCTCGGGCTGGGTAGTCGGCACGATCAGCACCTGCAGCTGCGCGCCCTTGCGCTGCTGCAGGGCAATGGCCTGCTGCTCCAACGCCTGCTTCTGCGCCGCATCAAGGGTGCCGGTGGTATCTACCACCGGCGAATCCAGCGGCGGGATCGGCGCCAGCTGCTGGGCCAGCGCCGGGCCTGCCCAGCCGAGGCCAAGCAGGCAAAGCAGCAAGCCCAAGCGCTGCAGCAACGCGCTCATCGCGCGCGGCTCACTGCGCCGGCGCGGGCTGCGGCGGCGTCTGCTGCGGCGCTGCCGGCTGGCTGCCGAAGCTCACGGTCGGCGGCTGTGCGATCTGCGCCTCGTTGTCGACGGTGAAGTTGGGCTTGGCCGCGTAGCCGAACATCTTGGCGGTGATCACCTGCGGGAACGAGCGGATGTAGGTGTTGTAGTCCTGCACCAGCTGGATGTAGCGGCCGCGGGCCACGGTGATGCGGTTCTCGGTGCCTTCCAGCTGTGCCTGCAGGTCACGGAAGTTCTGGTCCGACTTCAGCGTCGGGTAGTTCTCGCTGACCACCAGCAGCCGCGACAGCGCGCTGCCCAGCTCGCCCTGGGCCTGCTGGAACTGCTTGAGCGAATCGGCATCGTCGGCATTGACCTGGATCTGCCCGACCCTGGAACGGGCATTGGTGACCTCGGTCAGCACCTGCCGCTCCTGCTGGGCATAGCCCTGCACGGTATTGACGAGGTTGGGGATGAGATCGGCGCGGCGCTTGTACTGGTTGACCACCTCGGACCAGCCGGCCTTGACCGCCTCATCCTTCTGCTGGATGGCGTTGTAGCCACAGCCGGAAACGGAAATCACCGCGATGACAAGCAACATCAGGCGAAGGTACTGGCGCATGGGTCGGGCCCTGGATGGCTGGAGTGCCGAGCATGCCACGTTGCCTGTTCAAGGTCTGCAAAGACCGGGGGCGGCCAAAGCTCCCCGAGCGAGGCTGTTGTGGGAGCGGCGTAAGCCGCGAAGCTGACCATCCTTCAGATTGCAGGCTCCCCGCACCTACAGCTGCACCGGCTTCGCGGCTGACGCCGCTCCCACAAAAAACGAAAGGGCCGACAATGCCGGCCCTTTCAGGTCAGGTTCTCGGCCGGGGATGCCGGCCGATCAAACACTTACCAGTTGTCCGAACCCGGGACGTGGTGGGCCTTGGCGTTGCGCCGCATCAGCAGGTTCAGCCACTCCACCAGGATCGAGAAACCCATCGCCGCATAGATGTAGGGCTTGGGCACGTGCACCTCCAGGCCATCCAGCACCAGCACCGCACCCACCATCAGGATGAAGGCCAGCGCCAGCAGCTTCACGGTCGGGTTGGCGTCGATGAAACGGCCCAGCGGGTTGGCTGCCAGCAGCATCACCGCTACCGACAACAGCACCGCGCAGACCATCACCGGGACGTGCGAGGCGATGCCGACGGCGGTGATCACCGAGTCCAGCGAGAACACGATGTCGATCACCGCGATCTGCGCGATCACCATGCCGAACGACGATGCCACCTTTGTCGTGGTCGGGTCTTCGTCTTCGCCACCGGTGACCAGCTCACGGATTTCCTTGCCGCCCTTGTAGAGCAGGAACAGGCCACCCACGATCAACACCAGGTCGCGGATGGAGATACCCATGCCGGCCACGTTGAACAGGTTGCTCTCCATATGTGCCAGATAGGCCAGCGAGATCAGCAGCAGGATGCGGGTGATGCAGGCCACCGCGATACCCACGCGGCGCGCCAGCGGGCGCTTGTGTTCGGGCAGGCGCCCGACCGCGATGGAGATGAAGACCAGATTGTCGATACCGAGCACGATTTCCAGTGCGCTGAGCATGAACAGGGTGACCCATACGTTCGGGTCGGCTAGAAACTCAAGAGACATGGGAACAATCCTTCAATAAAACCATTGCGTCAGCGCCGCCCGGCGGCTGACTTGTCAGAAAACGCGCGGCAGCAGGATGAGGCCCCAGCACAGCAGCACGTTCATCATCAGCACGAATACCGCCGCCGAGCCCATGTCCTTGGCGCGGCCCGCCAGCACGTGGTACTCCGGGCCGTAGCGTTCGATCACCGCCTCGATGGCCGAGTTGGCCAGCTCCATGGCGATCACCAGCAGCATCGAGCCGATCATCAGCACCTGTTCGACCGGGCTCTGGCCCAGCCACAACGCCAACGGCGCCAGCACCACGAACAGGCAGACCTCCAGCCGGAACGAGGACTCGTGCATCCAGGCAGCGCAAAGCCCCTGCCAGGACCACTTGGCGGCCTTGAGGATGCGTCCCGGGCCGCGCGGCAGGTGCCCGATCTGGTCAGCCATGCGACACCCTGCCAGTTGCCGCAGTGCGGCCGGGCAGAACCTTGAAGGCTGAACAACCGCTCATGGGGATGACACCGGTAGCGTGAGATTAGCCGCCAATTTTGCCACATCTGCCCCTTGCTTACCGAGGCAGCCGCCAAGCCCCATCTCAGCGATAGAGCAGGGTCACGGTGGTGCCCTGCCCCTCACGGCTGTCGATCTCGATCTGCCAGCCGCAGCGCTCACATAGCCGGCGCACGATCGGCAGGCCCAACCCTACACCCAGCTGGCTGCCGCCGTCGGCCCGGAAGAAGGGGTCGAAGACCCGCGCAAGCGCTTCGCTGCTCATGCCGATGCCGGTGTCGCGGACAACCACCTGGCCCGGCATCACCCGCACCTCGACCTCGCCCACGTCGGTGTAGAGACAGGCATTGCGCAGCAGATTGGCCACCACCACGTGCATCACCCGTGGCGGCGCCACCAGCATCTGGTTGCCTTCCACCAGCACCCGCAGCTGGACCTGCTTGCCCTGCAACAGCTCCTCAACGTTGGCGGCCTCGTAGCGCACCACTTCGCCGACATCGAACAGCTCCGACTGCGGCTCCACGTCCACCTCGCGGGCCAGCAGCAGGAAGGCATCGATCACCGCCTCCATATCGCGGCCGGCACGCTGGATGCGCTGCAGGCTGCGCTGCAGCCGCGGGGTAAGCCCGGAATCGGCCAAGGCCATGTCGCTGGCCATGCGGATCACGGTAAGCGGGGTGCGCAGCTCATGACTGGCATCACGGGTGAAGTTGCGCTCGCGGGCCACGTGATCGCCAACCTTGCCAGCCATGTCATGCAGGGCCAGCGCCAATTGCCGGGTCTCGCCCTGCACCTCCGGCGGCAAGCGCTCCGGTGCCAGCTCCTTCGCATCGGGGTGGCGTGGATCCCATAGCGACACCCGTCGCGCCAGCCAGCTCACCGGTGCAACCAGCCGCGCCGAGGCGCGATAGGTGAGCCACGACGAGGCATGGATGGCCAGCAGGATCAACAACACCCCTGCCCATACCGCCGCGCGGTGCGCGATCGAACGCTGGAACACCAGGTACAGCCGCCCCTCCGGCTGCTGGTCCACCAGCACCAGCTGATCGGACGACTCCAGCTCATGAAACCCCGGCGCCAGTGCGCGCAGCTGCGCGGGCACGACCGTGTCAGATTGCCCTGCCGGCTGCAGGTAGCCACGGATGCGCAGCGTATTGGGTGGCGCCAGCTCTGCCACCTGCGCGCTTTGCTGCCAGTAGTACTGAGCCTCACTCTGCAGGACTGCGTTGATCAGGCCGTACTTGACCACCAGCGCCATCAGATAGCCGCCAAGCAGCACCGCCAGACTCGCCAGCAGCGCCTGCAGGATGAAGGCTATTCTGATCTTCCGCGGTAACCCGTACGACATGCGCCCCCCCTAGAAGCACGCGTGATTATAGGGAATGGACTGGCTTCGCCGCAGAATCACCTGGCTGAAAAAAACCGCCGCGACTCATGTTCTGCGGCGGTTCTTCAAACCACAGGTGCCAGTACACGCCCCTGCAGATCAGCCCATGGACTGGCCGATGTCGGCAATCCGGTAACCGGCACTCTGCACGGTGTGCAGCAGGGGTCGGTCAAACGGCTTGTCGATGATCTTGCGCAGGTTGTACAGATGGCTGCGCAAGGTGTCCGAGTCAGGCAGGCCATTGCCCCAGATCTCGCGCTCGATTTCCTGGCGGGTCACCACGCGCGGTGATTCGCGCATCAGGATGGTGAGCAGGCGCAGGCCAATCGGCGACAACTGCAGCTCGCTGCCGGCGCGGGTGGCACGCATGCTGACCGGGTCCAGCACCAGGTCGGCGACCTTCAGCACCTCGGCACCCACCTGGCGACGCTCGCGGCGGATCAGCGCACGCAGGCGTGCCTCCAGTTCCTGGATCGCGAATGGTTTGGTCAGGTAATCGTCAGCGCCGTAGCCCAAGCCAGTGAGCTTGTCGTCCAACGTGTCGCGTGCGGTCAGCATCAGCACCGGCGTGGACTTGCGTGCTTCATTACGCAGGCGACGGCACACCTCGATGCCGTCCAGTCGCGGCAGCATCAGATCGAGCACCACCACGTCGTAACTGTTCTCAGCGGCCAACCGGTAGCCGTCCAGGCCATCGGCTGCGTAGTCCACCTCGAAACCCTTGCCTTCCAGATATTCGCCAATCATCTCGGAGATGTTGCGGTTGTCTTCGACAACCAGTACCAGCCCGGACGATTCCTTGGTCTGTCGCATGGAGCCTCCTTAGTCTTCAGCTTTGTGAAAGATGCCGTACTCCTGGTGGACTCCGTGTGAAGACGGCTTTACGCCGCCATTGGTATCACTTGAAACCAGTCCGGCGAGGACGAGCCCTTGCTCACCGGCACCCTATGCTAGCGACCCGTCTTGATGAAACTGGATATGGCCGCCCCCTCCTTTACCGCCTACCTCTACCCGGTACTGTTGCTGGTTGCCAGCAACGTATTCATGACCATCGCCTGGTATGGCCACCTGAAGTTCAAGACCGCACCGTTGATGACGGTGATCCTCGTCAGCTGGGGGATTGCCTTCTTCGAATACTGCCTGCAGGTGCCTGGCAACCGCATGGGCAGCGCGGTGTACTCGGCGCCGCAGCTCAAGGGCATGCAGGAAGTGATCACCCTGGTGGTTTTCGCGGTGTTTTCGGCCACGTACCTGGGGCAGCCACTGAAGTGGAACCACTGGGCGGCGTTCGCGCTGATCCTGCTGGCCGCACTCCTGATGTTCAAGGAATAGGCCCAGAGCGTGTGAGCATGACTGATGTGGGAGCGGCGTCAGCCGCGAAGCTGGCGTCGATGAAATCACGCTTATGCCTGTGACCTGATAGACCATCAGCTTCGCGGCTGACGCCACTCCTACCACCGTGTCTCCGCTGGGCCGCCCTGCTCCCTCCCTTTGGCGAAGCCAAGGGGAGGGTTGGGGAGGGGTGGCTCTTAGCCCTGATGCTGCAGCAGCTTCGCGGCTTACGCCGCTCCCACAAGATAAAAAAAGCCAGACAAGGCCAACTTACCTGGCAGCTTCCACGTACTTGGCGAACACCGCATCGATCTTTCCGGTATCCAACGCCGCGCCACCCTGGATTTCCTCGGCCTGCTGGAACAGCGGCATGATCATCGCCATGCCATCAAGCTTGGTCTTCAAGTGCACGCCCGGTGCCTTGCCGAGGAAACCATCCCAGCGCTGGCGTACCTGCGCCCAGAACGGTGCGGTGGCAGCCCAGTAGGTCCGCGCCGGAGTGAAGTCCACTTCCGTGGTCTTGATGTAGTCGTTGAAACCGAACTCGCGCGCGATCTCCACCTGGCTGCCGTCCGCATTGCGCTGCACCTTGGTGTTGAATTGTTCGTGGGTCCAGCCGTTCGGGGTCAGCGTGTGCTGGTTCACCACCGCCAGCGCGTTGTAGTCGCTGCGCTTGGTGTATTCGCGGCGCGGCAACGGACGCCAGCTCAGGTCGCTGGTCCAGGTCGGCACATTGTTGTTGTAGCTCCAGCGACCGGTACCGCAATACCGCGGTGCGTCGCTGACTTCGTAGACGCACTGCGTCCATGCGCCCTTGTTGAGTGCCTCCGGAATCGCGCGCACCGTCCAGGTCTGGTCGGCGGTGAACTCGAAACGCTGCGGCGCTTCGTAGACCCAGTCCTGGCGCCAATGCTTGGTGACATGGCCGCTCTTGGTATCCACCAACAGATGCTGCAGCACGATGCGCTGCGGTGTGTCTTCAACCACGATCACCACTTCGTCACCACCGCTGCGCATCGCCGACGCACGTTCGTAACCGGGCTTGAGCAGCACGGTTTCATCGAAGGCGAAGTCCACCGTGTACTCACCCTGCATCTTCAGGATGCTGTCGTGGTCACGGGCGATATCGGCAGTGGCGGCGCTGGCAGCGGTGCTGACGAAAAACAGCAGCGGCAGGCTGGCGGAAAGCAGTTTCATGGGTTTTCCTTGTGCGAATGGAAGGGATGGCCATCCGTGGCCACGATGCGTTCCTTCGCCGGCTCCTGGAGGAACCGCTAACGTCGTTGCTTACCAGGACACCGAGACGCTGGCCGAAACGGTGCGACCCGGGTTGCTGAAGCGATCTATCACGGCGCTGCTGCCGGCCAGCGTCGAGGTGATGCTGGACCAGTCGATGTAGTTGCGATCGGTCAGGTTGAACACGCCGACATTGAACTTGGCGCCCGGCGCGAAGTTCCAATGCGCCATCAGGTCCATCACCCCGTAACCGGCCGGACGGTACGCCGTGGCCACGGCCACGCGGTCCTTGCGGCGCGCAAACGTGCCGGCCAGCTCAACGCCCCAGTCATCGCGGTCGTACATCAGACCGAGCGTACCGCGCAGCGGATCCACCGAATCCAGCGGCGTGTCTTCGGTACGGTTCTGCCCATGCGCCCATGCCACCGCGCCGCGCAGCCCCCAGCCCTTCAACGCATCACTGACCTGGCCGAAATCGACACCAGCCTTCAGCTCGGCACCATAGATGCGCGCATCGGCGATGTTCTGCGACTGGAACACCATCAGGCCCTGTGCATTGACGCCGACATAGCGCTGCGATTCGATGAAGTCGCGGTAGTCGTTCCAGTAGCCGCTGACGCTCATGTAAGCGACCGGGCTGACATAGCGCACGCCCAGCTCCACACCATTGCTGGTTTCCGGCTTCAGGTCCGGATTGGGGATGGCGGTGTAATTAAAGGTCAGATTGGTGAAGCCCAGATTGACATCGTTGTAAGGCGGCGAGCGGAAACCATGCGCATAGCCGGCAAACACCGACCACTGGTCGTCGAAGCGCCACACCACGCCCAGCTTCGGCGATACGCTGGTCTTGGTCAGCGAGGCTACCGCCATGTCCGGGTTGTCTTCCCTGAAAATCGCATCGAGCTCGGGCTTGAGCCGGTAATGGTCAACGCGCACGCCAGGCACCACCGACAGGCGGCCGTCGGCCAGGCGCATCTCGTCCTGCAGGTACAGGCCGAGTTCGGTGGTCTTGCTGATCGGGAAATCGCGCACCGGGAAGTTGTCCGGCGAGATGTTGGAGCTGACCGTGCCGTTGGCCAGCACCTGGTAGCCATCGCGCTTCTGGCGGATGTCGGTCTGGGCGCCATCGAAGCCCCAGGTCAGCGCGTGCTCGACCGAACCGGTCTGCAAGGCCTTGTTGAACTGCAGCTGCGCGCCGTACACCAACTGATCGAAATGGAAGGCGCGATGACGGCGGCTGCCATTGGTACGGCCTTCGTCGGTGACCTGCTTGGTTTCGCTGTTCTGGCGATAGATCTGCCAGTTCATGCTGTCGGCAAACGCAGCATCCAGCGCATCCATCTCATGGGTGAACGACAGGCGCGTGCGATTCTGGGTGTCGTGTGCCTTCATGCTGGTGGTGGTGCGCGAGGCCGCTACCGGATGCTTGTCGTTGACCGAAGAAAGCACGTCGGTATCGGTGCTGTCCTCATTGCCCTCCACAGTCAGGCGGAAGCGCTGGCTTTCATCCGGCGCATAGACGAGCTTGGCCAAGACGCTGCGGCCGTCGCGTTCCTGCGGATTCGGCGCGGTGCGGGTGTAGTCCATGCTGCGCACGTCACCCTTGTTGACCGTCTCCTGGCCCTGGTGATGATTGACGTTGACCATGCCGCTCCAACGCTCACCGCCCCACGCTGCGGTGGCACCGGCCAACAGCCCCTTCCACTCGCCGTCATAGCCGAACTTCAGGCCGACATGGCTGTCCTTGCCGTCCTTCAGGTAGTCCGCCGGATCCTTGGTGACGAAGGCCACCACGCCACCGAGTGCATCGGAGCCGTACAGCGAACTGGCCGGGCCGCGCACGATTTCAACGCGCTTGAGCGCTTCCAGATCGGTGAAGTTGCGGTTGCTGTTGGCGAAGCTGCCGATAGTGAAGCTCTTCGGCATGGCGATGCCATCGGTCTGGATCAGCACGCGATTGGCGTCCAGGCCGCGGATACGGAAACCACCCAGGCCGAAACGGGTAGCGCTGCGGGTCACCGACACGCCTGGCTCGTAACGCACCAGGTCGGAAATATCGTTGGCCAACTGCTTGTCCAGCTGCTCGCGATCAATCACATCGACCGTGGCGGCGACGTCGCTGACAGCACGCTCGGTACGGGTAGCGGTGACCTGGACGCGGTCGAATTCATGCACCGCAGGCGCGGCGACGTTCTCTGCACGCGCGGGAGACAGCACCGCCCACAGGGCGGCACTCAAGACAGTTGGACGGATCATGGAAGCCTGGAATCTTGGAGTGGACAAAACCCCTGACAGACAGCCCGGTTGCCGGAGCAACCAGACTGCAGTCAAGGGGGGAGAGAGCCTTGCGTTCCTGGGAGCCAAGCGTGGCAACGCTGGCTTACGGCGAACGCAGCCGTGCAGCGACTTACTTGGTGAGGATCAGCTTGTCGTTGCTGGTGTGACGCAGGCGATAGAACTTATCGCCGTGCTGGATCACGATCTCGCGCTGACCCTTGAGCAGGGCACCGCTATCGACAACGCCATCGACCGGCAACAACTGAACCGGGCGCTGCGGCAGGTGGAGGGTGCGGGGGCGAAGCATAACGGGCTGGGCCGACATCATCGTGATTCCGTGCTGGGGACGGAGTTGATGATAATGATTCTCAATAACGATGCAAGAACTATTTACAACAACTTTGAAATCCGGCGTCCGGCTGGACCATCCGCCCGCTCCACCGGTAGTGCCGAGCCATGCTCGGCAAGGGCCTCACCGGTCCACCATCAACGCTTGTGGGAGCGGCGTAAGCCGCGAAGCTGGCACTGCCGAGGCCATCAACCTGCCTGCAACCTGACAAATCTGTAGCTTCGCGGCTGACGCCGCTCCTACAAAAGCCCGGCTCCTTGTAGTGCCGAGCCATGCTCGGCAAGGGCCTCACCGGCCCACCATCAACGCTTGCGGGAGCGGCGTAAGCCGCGAAGTTGGCAGCACTGAAGCTACCAACATGCCCGCAACCTGACGGATCTGTGGCTTCGCGGCTCACGCCGCTCCTACAAAAGCCCGACTCCTTGTAGTGCCGAGCCATGCTCGGCAAGGGGCCTCACCGGCCAAGCATCACACTTGTGGGAGCGGCGTAAGCCGCGAAGCTGGCAGCACTGAAGCTACCAACATGCCCGCAACCTGACGGATCTGTGGCTTCGCGGCTTACGCCGCTCCCACAAACCCCATGAACACGGGCCTGAAACCCCGCTGGCAAGGCTCCTGCCGAGCATGGCTCGGCACTACACCTCCACTATCAGGCGAAGATCGCCTCGATCTTCTGCCAGGCGCCCTCTTCCACCCTGCCCAGCGCGTCCAGCGCGCGCAGGTTCTCTTCCAGCTGCGACACCCGGCTCGCACCGAGGATCACGCTGGACACCTGCGGGTTGCGCAGGCACCAGGCAATCGCCAGCTGCGCCGGCGACTCGCCCAGCTCCGCGGCCAAGGCGGTGAAACGACGCACTTTGCCCAGACGGTCATCGACCGGCTCGCCCAGCACCGAGGCCTGCAACCAGCCCAGCGTGGTCTGCCCCAGGCGCGAATCCTCGGCGATGCCGTCGTTGTACTTGCCGGTCAGCAGGCCCGAAGCCAGCGGCGACCAGATGGTGGTGCCCAACCCGGCATCGGCATACAGCGGCGCGTACTCCTGCTCCACGCGGGCACGGTGCAGCAGGTTGTACTGCGGCTGTTCCATGCTCGGCGCATATAGATGGTTGACGCGGGCAAACGCCACCGCCTCGGCAATCTGCGCGCCCGACCACTCCGAGGTACCCCAGTACAGCACCTTGCCCTGGCGGATCAGGTTGTCCATCGCCAGCACGGTTTCGCTGATCGGGGTCTCCGCATCCGGCCGGTGGCAGTAATACAGGTCCAGATAGTCCACCCGCAGGCGCTTGAGCGCGGCGTGGCAGGCATCGGTGACATGCTTGCGCGAGAGCCCGCGCTGGGTCGGCGCCGGCTCATCGACCGCGCCAAAGAACACCTTGGACGACACGCAGAAGCCATCCCGCGGCAGGCGCAGGTCGGCGATCACATCCCCCATCACCTCCTCGGCGCGGCCCTTGGCATAGACCTCGGCGTTGTCGAAGAAATTGACCCCGTTGTCCCAGGCGCAGGCAATCAGGTTGCGCGATTCGTCGCGCCCGATCTGGCTGCCAAAGGTCACCCAGGCACCAAATGACAGGGCGGACAGCTGCAGGCCGGACGACCCGAGACGACGGTATTGCATGGCTGGCTCCAACTAGGGGACGGTGCGCGGAATCCGCGCAGACAGGCCACAAGTGTAACCCCGGCTGCGCACCGGACCGCCCTGCGGACCTTGCCGATACCGGCGCAATCCCAGCAAATACCGGCTTATGCCGGAGATATTCTTGCCCGGCATCAGCCGCTGCTCTAGGCTTGCGTCTTTTGCGGGCACGCCCGGGGATTACTCATGTTCGAAGGTTTGGGCAGAATCGGCTTCGGCCTGTTCGGCCTGGCGGTGCTTTTGGGCATCACCTGGCTCTTTTCCAATAACAAGAAAGCCGTTGACTGGAAGCTGGTTGCCACCGGCATCACCCTGCAGATCGCGTTTGCGGCGCTGGTGCTGCTGGTTCCAGGCGGTCGCGACGTGTTCGACTGGCTGGGCAAGGGCTTCGTCAAGATCCTGAGCTTCGTCAATGAAGGTTCGAACTTCATCTTCGGCAGCCTGATGGATGTGCCCAAGTACGGCTTCATCTTTGCCTTCCAGGTGCTGCCGACCATCATCTTCTTCTCGGCGCTGATGGGCGTGATGTACCACCTGGGCGTGATGCAGGCCATCGTGCGGGTCATGGCTGCGGCCATCACCAAGGTGATGCGCGTGTCCGGCGCGGAAACCACCAGCGTCTGCGCCAGCGTCTTCATCGGCCAGACCGAGGCGCCGCTGACCGTGCGCCCCTACATCTCCAAGATGACCCAGTCCGAGCTGATCACCATGATGATCGGCGGCATGGCGCATATCGCTGGCGGCGTATTGGCTGCCTATGTAGGCATGCTCGGTGGTGGTGATCCGGCCTCGCAGGCCTTCTACGCCAAGCATCTGCTGGCCGCCTCGATCATGGCCGCACCTGCCACGCTGGTGGTCGCCAAGCTGCTGGTGCCGGAGACCGGCACCCCGCTGACTCGCGGCACGGTCAAGATGGAAGTGGAAAAGACCTCGTCCAACATCATCGACGCTGCCGCAGCCGGCGCTGGCGACGGTCTGCGCCTGGCACTGAACATCGGCGCCATGCTGCTGGCCTTCATCGCCCTGATCGCCCTGCTCAATGCGCCACTGACCTGGATCGGTGACGTCACCGGCCTGGCCGCCGCCATCGGCAAGCCGACCAACCTGGCCACCATCTTCGGCTACGTGCTGGCACCGATCGCCTGGGTGATTGGCACGCCGTGGGCTGACGCCACCACCGTGGGTTCGCTGATTGGCCAGAAGGTCGTGATCAACGAATTTGTCGCCTACATGGACCTGTCGCAGATCATCCAGGGCAACGTTCCTGGCACCACCTTGAGTGAAGAAGGCCGCCTGATCGCGACCTACGCCCTGTGTGGCTTCGCCAACTTCAGCTCCATCGCCATCCAGATCGGCGGCATCGGCGGGCTGGCCCCGGACCGTCGCCAGGACCTGGCCAAGTTCGGCCTGCGTGCGGTTCTGGGCGGCACCATCGCCACCTTGATGACCGCCACCATTGCCGGCGTGCTGACCCACTTCAGTTGATTCAATCCAGCTGATACGGCTCGGCCGCTACAAAGCGGCCGGGTCAGATGGCCAAGCCATCGCAGCTGCTGTTTCATCGCCACCTTAGAGACAAAGATTCCATGAGTTCTGTAGTCGTTGCCGGTTCCTTCAATGTCGATCACGTCTGGCGCTGCGATGCCCTGCCCGCGCCGGGAGCGACCATTGCTGGCCGTTACAGCACCGGTCCCGGTGGCAAGGGCTTCAACCAGGCCGTCGCGGCACGCCGCGCCGGTGCCGACACCAGCTTCGTCTGCGCGCTCGGCGCAGATGCTGGCGGCGACCTCGCCCGCCAGCTGGCCAACGCCGACGGCATCACGCTGGTGGCCGAAGCCACCGCCGAGCCGACCGGCACCGCTGGCATCTACGTCGATGGCCGTGGCCGCAACTCGATCGTGATCGGCGCCGGTGCCAACGCCTCGCTGAGCACGGACTTCGTTGCCGCCAACGCCGCCCTGATCGGTGGTGCCAAGGTGTTGCTGGCCCAGTTGGAATCGCCGGTGGAAACGATCGAAGCCGCGTTGGCACAGGCCCGCGAGGCCGGCGTACTGACCATGCTCAACGCCGCCCCCGCCAATGCCCCGTCCACCATCAGCCTGCTCAAGCTGGCCGATGTGCTGACCCCCAACGAAACCGAGTTTGCCGCCCTGCTCGGCCGCCATGTCGGCGAGCGTATCGAGGCCGATGACGTCGCCGCCCTGGACGGTGCCAGCCTGCACGCCCTGTGCCGCAAGCTGTCCAGCAACACCGTGGTGGTGACACTGGGCGCGGTTGGCGTGTTTGTCTCGCACGATGAGGACAAGCTGCGCAGCGACAGCCAGCCGTACTACCGGGTGGCTGCCGAGTCGGTGCAGGTGGTGGACACCACCGGTGCCGGAGACGCCTTCAACGGCGCCCTCGCCGCCTCGCTGGCGGCCGCACCGGACGCTGCGTTCATCAAGCACGTGCGCTTCGCCAACCAATACGCCGCCCGCTCCACCGAGAACGAAGGCGCCGCGCTGGCGATGCCGCGGATGACCCCGGCCGACGTCTGAGCCTATGGCTTTGCCCCCTCCCTTGCGCAGCAGGGCAGGGTTGGGGAGGGGTTAGCGCTCTGGCCTTTCAAGCACTCCCGGCTTCGCGCCGTTGCTCCCTCCCTTTGCCTTAGGCAAGGGGAGGGTTGGGGAGGGGTTGGCTCTTAAGCCTTTCACGCATTGCCAGCTTCGCGGCTTACGCCGCTCCTACAGCCGCGGTTCCAGCCAGCGCCTTACACTAGCCCCATGCAGATCGGCCCCTACACCATTGCACCCAACGTGGTGCTCGCGCCCATGGCCGGCGTCACCGACAAGCCATTCCGCCAGCTGTGCAAACGGCTCGGTGCGGGTCTGGCCGCCTCGGAAATGACCATCAGCGACCCGCGCTTCTGGACCACCCGCAAGTCCATCCATCGCATGGACCATGCCGGTGAACCGGCGCCGATCAGCGTGCAGATCGCCGGCACCGAGCCGCAGCAGCTGGCCGAGGCGGCACGCTACAACGTCGACCACGGCGCACAGATCATCGACATCAACATGGGCTGCCCGGCCAAGAAGGTCTGCAACGCCTGGGCCGGCTCGGCACTGATGCGTGACGAAGCGCTGGTGGCGCGCATTCTCGAATCCGTGGTCAATGCGGTCGAAGTACCAGTGACACTGAAGATCCGTACCGGCTGGTGCGCCGAGGTGCGTAACGCACCGACCATCGCGCATATCGCCGAAGACAGCGGCATCGCCGCGCTGGCCATCCATGGCCGCACCCGCGACCAGCATTACACCGGCGTGGCCGAGTACGAGACCATCGCCGCGATCAAGGCGATGTTGAAGATCCCGGTATTGGCCAATGGCGACGTGGACTCACCGCGCAAGGCCGAGCAGGTGCTCAAGCTGACCGGTGCCGATGCGGTGATGGTGGGCCGCGCCGCCCAGGGCCGGCCGTGGATCTTCCGCGAGATCGCCCATTACCTGGCTACCGGCGAGGAGCTGCCGCCGCCGTCTGTGGAAGAGGTCCGCGACATCCTGCTGGGTCACCTCAACGACCTGCACGCCTTCTACGGCGAACCGCAGGGCGTGCGCATCGCGCGCAAGCACCTGGGCTGGTATGCGAAGGATCGCCCTGAGAACGCCGCGTTCCGTGCGGTGGTCAACGCCGCGGAGACTGCCGACGCGCAGATCAAGCTGACCCGTGACTATTTCGATGCGCTGGTGGCCGGCGAAACCGCGTACGCCCTGTAGAGCCGAGCCATGCTCGGCTAGGGCCTTACCGGCGATCTGTCAGATTGTGCATGGAGCCCCTCCTGTAGAGCCGAACCATGCTCGGCTAGGGCCTTACCGACGATCTGGCGGATTGTGCATGGAGCCCCCTGCCGAGCATGGCTCGGCACTACGCAACCCTGCTTCTGCCCGATCGTGCATACAGCCCTTGTAGAGCCGAGCCATGCTCGGCTGGGGCCGTACCGACGATCTGTCAGATTGTGCATGGGGCCTCTGCCGAGCATGGCTCGGCACTACAAAAAAGCCCACCAGCTTGTGCTGGCGGGCCCGTTCGACTGTCAGCGGCGCGCGGGGGAGAGAACCGCGCCACTGCAATTCAGCCGAATACCTTGATCAGGCAAATACCTTGAAGCGCGCTTCGTCTTCCATGAAGGTCTTTTCACCGAACGGGGCTTCATTCGAGCCGAACGGCATCTGCGCACGCAGCTGCCAGTTGCCATGGATGCCCCACTGCCTGCGCACGGCCTCGTCCACCAACGGGTTGTAATGCTGCAGGCTGGCGCCGACACCGGCCTCGGCCAGTGCGGTCCACACCGCGAACTGCGCCATGCCGTTGGACTGCTCGGCCCAGACCGGGAAATTGTCGGCGTACAGGGCGAACTGCTCCTGCAGGCCCTTCACCACGTCGGTGTCGGTGAAATACAGCACCGTGCCTGCGCCGGCGGCAAAGCTGTTGATCTTGCCTTCGGTGGCCGCAAACGCCTCTGCCGGTACGATCTTGCGCAGCTCTTCCTTGGTCAGGTCCCAGAACTTCTGGCTGTGGTCGCCGAACAGGATCAGCGCGCGGGTAGACTGCGAGTTGAACGAAGACGGCGCCTCGCGCACTGCCTGCTTGATCAACTGGATGGTGTCGTCCTGGCTGATCGGCAGCTGCTTGCCGAGGGCGTACTGGGAGCGGCGCTTCTTGTACAGGGAGATGGCTTGGCTGTTCATGATCGTTTCCTTCAGGGGGAAGCAGCCCGGCAACACCGCCGGTCTTTGCTTGATGGCGCCCATTGTATTTGTCGCCAAATTCGGAACAATTACTTAAATTCCAATAATTCGTTTCATTTTCAGAACAAATGAAACTCTGGCTTTTAAGCCGCCGAAAAGCGGTCATCCACACTCCCACCAAAGCCTGATTCCAAATCGGCAAATTCTCAGAACCAATGGCTATCAGCCGCGCAAGGCCGCAAACCCGCGCCACGCCGACATTGCTGCTGGCACCGCAATGCTGGGTTCCGTTACGCATGCGCCGCGGTAACACCGGCTGGCGATACTGGGCGGATCACTGCACGACGCTGTTTCCATGACTCTCAACGACTTCCCCTACCTGCATGGCTTCTCGGCAAACGAACAGGAGCGGCTGCGCAAGCAGGCACGCCTGTTCGAACCGGCGATCTTCCATGACATCGACTTCCGCAACTCCCGCCACATCCTCGAAGTAGGCAGCGGCGTCGGTGCGCAGAGCGAGATCCTGCTGCGCCGCTTCCCAGAGCTGCGGGTCACCGGCATCGACCTCAACGAGCGCCAGCTGGCTGCCGCCAACGCGCACCTGGCACAGATGCCGTGGCTGCAGGAGCGCGTCGAGTTCCAGCGCGCCAATGCCACCGACCTGCCGTTCGAACCGCGCAGCTTCGACGGCGCCTTCCTGTGCTGGGTGTTGGAGCACGTCCCCTCGCCTGCGCGCGCGCTGGCCGAAGTGCGGCGGGTACTGAGCCCGGGCTCGCCGGTATTCGTCACCGAAGTGATGAACGCCTCGTTCCTGCTCGATCCCTACTCGCCCAACCTGTGGCGCTACTGGATGGCGTTCAACGATTTCCAGATCGACAGCGGCGGCGACCCGTTCGTCGGCGCCAAGCTCGGCAACCTGCTGCTGGCCGGCGGCTTCCGAGATGTGCAGACGCAGACCAAGACCGTGCACCTGGACAACCGCGAACCAGCGCGGCGCAAGGTGATGTTCGCGCTGTGGGAAGAACTGCTGCTGTCAGCGGCCGAGCAACTGCTGGAAGCCGGCAAGGTCGACCAGGCCACGGTGGATGGCATGCGCGCCGAGTTCACCCAGGTGCAGAACGACCCCAATGCGGTGTTCTTCTATTCCTTCGTGCAGGCCCGCGCCACGGTCTACTGAGTTGCGGCGGCGCCGGTTGCCACCGGCGCCCGCCAGATACGCTGCCACATCAGCGCCAAGCGCTGCTTCAGCACATCACGATTGCCGGCCTGCCGATAGGCCGGCATCACCTGCCGTGGCGGCATCGCCTGCCACTGGCCATCGCGCTCGCTGGCAACGGCGAAGTTGAAGTTGTAATCCGGCTCCAGCCCCATGCGCAGATCGCTGAGCACCAGCTCGCCATCGACTGCCTGGGCACGCATGAAACCGTGGTTGAACCAATTCAGTCGTTGCACCGCAGGCACTTCGGCGGCCTGCCGCAGCGCCTGCACATTCGAGGGGTAGCCCTGGAACTGCATCGGCCCGTGATCGGCCCATAGCGAACGATCACCGACCACATAGCCTTGCGGCGTCATCGCCACCACCCGCCACAGCAAGGTGTTGAATGGCATCGGCACCGAGAAGCGCGGCGCATCGGCCAGGCCCATCTGCGCCAGGGACTGCGCGGCTACCCGATCCACCTGCGCCTTTGCGATCAACGACCAGCCCAGATAACCGGAACTCAACACCAGGCCCGCCACCAGCGCGCGTTGCGCCAACGGCCGGGCACGCGCGAACCAGGCAATGCCGCAGGCGATCAACAACCAGATCGTATACAGCGGATCGATGATGAAGACGCTGGACCACATCGTCGGTGGCGGCGTCAGCGGCCACCACAGCTGCGTGCCGTAAACAGTGAAGGCGTCCAGCAATGGATGCGTCACCAGCGCCAGCACCATCGCCCACCACCAGCGCACCGGCGCCTGGGCAACGCGGCCATGGCCGAAACGCTTGTACAACCACCAGATCAAGGTGCCCAGCAAGGGCAGCACGAACAGCGAATGGCTGAAGCTGCGGTGCACCGTCATCAGGCTCACCGGGTTGTCGGTGAAGGCCATGATCGCCAAGCCGTCCAGATCGGGCAGCGTTGCCAAAGCGGCGCCTGCAAGCAAGGCGGCGCGGCGATGGGCGGCGGGGGTGATGGCGGCGGCGATCGCACCACCGAGAACGATCTGGCTGAGGGAATCCATGCGCCGATGCTAGCAGCCAACGCGGCGCTCAGCGCCGTCTTCGGCCATGCAGCCGCCACAGCATCAGGCCGCCGTACAGCAGCGCCAGCAACAGCAGGTTGAGCAGCTCGCCAGCTATCTCCGGCAAGCGCGCACCCAACTGCTGGGTGCGGACGATGGCATTGATGCCGGCGGTGGTCGGCAACAGCTTGGCCAACGCCACCAGGGCCGGCGGCGAAGCGATGGCCGGCCACGACAGGTTGGACAGGAAGAACAGCGGGATCGATACCGCAGTGACGTACTGGAACGCCCGCTCGCGGGTATCGAAGAAGCTGGCGATGAACATCCCGAACGGCACCGTTGCCAGCGCGAACAGCAGCACTGCCAACAACATCCCGGGGATGTTGCCGCCGCGCGGATAGTCCTGCGCCCAGGCAGTGAAGCCGACGTAGTACAGCAACCCGCACACCGCCACCACAACGAAGGCCAGCGCCATACCGGACAAGGTCGGCAGGTCGAACTGCAGGCGTCTACCCAACTGTGCGCGGCGGCTGCCAAGCAATACGCCGATGCCGAGCAGCAGGGTCTGGTGCACGATCAGTTCCGATACCCCCGGCACCACGCTGCTGCCATAGCCTTCACGCGTGTTGTACAGCGGCCGCTGCACCAGTTGCAGCGGCGCTGCCTGCGGCGCGCCCATGAACGCCGCCTGGCGCACTGCCTGCTGGCGACCAAAGCCGGTGATGCCCTCGGCCAGCCCGTTGAGAATGGTGCTCGCCCGGCTCAGGTAGGCACCATTGCCCAGCAGCACCAGTTGCCCACTACCGCCACGCAGGATGTCGCGTTCCAGCCGCTGCGGGATCAGCACGATGCCATCCACCTCGCCGCGCAGCAGTTGCTGTTTGGCCTGGGCCAGATCCGGCGGCTGGCTGACCACCCGCACCGCCAGCAGTGCGTCCACATGCCGGATCAGCTCGCGGCTGGTTGCGCTGTGGTCCGCATCCACCACCGCGATCGGCAGGTCACTGGCGACCTGGTGGCGATACGCCGCCGGATAGAAGAACGAGTACAGCAGCACCGCGCCTATCATCACCGCGCGCGCGGCCGGGTCGGCGAACATCGCCTGCAGGGCGCTCCGGAAGCCAGCGCCGAAGCCGCTCATGCACGCACCTGCTGGCGTGCAGTGCGCAGCAGCAGGTACGCCCCCAAGCCGCCGGCCACCACGGTCATCAACAACAGTACCGCCAATGGCCGCAGCGACACCTGCCAAGGCGCGCCCATGAACAACTGCTGCATCTGCACCTGCACATAGGCGGTGAGCGGCAGCAACAGGTTCCAGACGCGGGTGAACAACGGCGCCTCGATCACCGGGAAGGTGGCACCGGAAAACGCCAGCGCGGTACCAATCGTCAGACCCACCGCCGACAGTCCCGTGCAGGTGTCGCGGGTCACGGCAATGAACAGCAGCGCGAAACTGCAGCAGGCCAGGTAGAACAGCGGCTGCGCCAGCAGCATCAGCCACAGACTGCCGGCCATGCCGTCACCGCGCACATAGGCCAGATACAGCACGCCAAGCGCGCCATACAGCGAGAACAGCGCGACATACGGAAACAGCTTGCCAGCCATCGCCGCCCACGGCCGTTGCCGCAACCAGCCGCCGAGCAGGCCATCGCGCTGCTCGCGCCCAAACGCGGCACCGGCCGCGAGCGCGGCCAGCAGGGACAGCATGGCCGGGAAGATCAGCGGCAGCAGGAACAACTCATAGCTGCGCGCCGGGTTGTACAGCACCGTGGCCTGCACCGTCACCGGCGGCCCACGCAGTTTTGCCGGGCCAACCTGCAGCGCGATCTGCTGCTTGAGCATGCGCGCGTTGTAGGCACTCACCGCATCACCGATATCGCGTCCGGCCGACTGCCCGGTCGCCATGTAGGTGGCGTTGTAGAAGGCGTAGACCGGTACGGTTTCGCCACGCAGCGCGCGCCGGCTCAGGTCGCGTGGCACCAGCACGATGGCAAACACTTCCAGCGCCCGCAGCTGCGCCTGCGCCTGCTGCAGCGACGCCGGCTGGCTTGCCACCCGCACGCCGGGGCTGTCATCGATGGCGCGTGCCAGACCGCGACTGGTCGGGCTGTGGTCCAGGTCAACCAGGGCGATCGGCACCTGCCGCAGCACCGAGCCGGAGAACAGCCACATCATCAGCGCCATCAGCAGCAATGGCAGCACCGTCACCAACGCCAGCTCCCAGCGGTCACTGCGCCAGTGCTGCAACTCGCGCCGCAGCGAGGCGGCGAAGGCACCGGCAGATGTCAGTCCTGCGGCCATGCAAACAGCACGCTCATGCCCGGCCGGAATCCTTCGATTGCCTGCTGTGGCCGCGCCCGAACCTCAAAGCTGCGCACGTCATAGCCGGACGACTGCCGCGTGCTGCGCCAGGTGGCGTAGTCACCGGCCGGATTGATGAAGTAAACCTCGAACGCCGCACTGCGGTCCTGCAGGGCCGGAATCGTGCCCTGCAGGCGGGCGCCGGGCTTGAGTCCGTTCATCTGGTCCTCGCGCAGGTTCAGCGCCACCCACATATGGTCGATGTCGACCAGGGTGAAAACCGGATAGCCGGCCGGCACCAGTTCGCCGATATCGGCCATGCGCTTGCCGACCTCACCCGCCAGCGGCGCACGGCCCTGGGTTTCCTGCCGCGCCGCATCGACCTCGGCCTTGGCGCCCTCCGCTTGCCGCACCTGTGCCAGTGCCGCGTCCTTGTCCTGCACGCGGGCACCAGCCAGGGCAAGGTCGTACTGCGCGCGCGCAGCGCGGGTCAGTTCGTTGGCGCTGCGCGCCTGCGCCTGTGCTTCGTCTCGCTTCTGCCGGCTTACCACGCCCTCGGCGTAAAGATTGTCGAGCCTGCGGAAAGTGCTGGTTGCCAGTTCAGCACCGGCCTGCGCACGCTTCCAGTTGGCTTCGGCGGCGCGGATATCCTCGCTGCGTGCACCCTCCTCGGCCTTGGACGCCATCGCCGCCGCTGCAGCCACCACCGCGTCAGCCTGGCGCTCCTTGGCGGCGACTTCAGGGCTGTCGAGATCGAACAGCACCTGCCCGGCCCTGACCCGGTCGCCTTCGCGCACATGCACCTGCTGCAGGCGCGCGGTGACCTTGGCGGCGACGTTGACGTTGTCGGCATCGGCCATGCCCTGCACCTGGTCCGGTGGGCTGCGCAGGCCCAGCCACAGGCCGACTGCCACCAGCACCAGCAACACCACGCCGGCAATCAGGAACACGCGGCGTTGCCGCGGATTGGTCTCCACCTGCAGCGAATCGCTCATTCCAGCACCTTGTCCGCACGTTGGCGGTAGTCGTCAAAACGTTGCAGCTGCCCGCTCACTTCCAGCAGCTGCGCCAGCGCCACGTCGAATTGATAGGCGGCCTGTGCACGTTCCACCTGCGCACCGCCCAGGCCGAGCCGCGCGTCGATCACATCCAGCGAGGTGGACTGGCCTTCACGGAACGACAGCTCCTGCAGGCGCAGGTTTTCCTGCGCCTGGGCGATGCTGCTGTCGAGCAGCTGGAACTGCGCGCGGGCGGTCTCCAGCTCGTTCCAGGCCTTGCCGACGCCGAGCTGCAACTGGTTCTCCACTTCGCTCAGCCCCGATTGCGCCTGCTCCAGCTGCGCACGCGCCGCGCTGACCTGCAGTGGCCGCGCCGTCGGTGACAGGAAGGTATAGCGCAGGCCGATGCCGAATGCCCAGTCGGCGTCGGTCAACAACGCGTCGCGACGGCGCAGGTCGTACTGGCCGAACAGGTAGATCTGCGGCTTGAGCTTGGCCTGCTGTGCACGCACGCCCTGCTCGGCCTGCGCGCTCAGCGCGCGCAAGCGGCCAACCTGCGGATGCCGCTGCTGGGCACTGCGTTCGAATTCCTCGCGCGCACCGACCGGGCCATTGATCACGAACAGCGGCGACGTAGTCGCAACCGTGCCGCCACTGCGCAGCAAGGTGGCCAGCGCCTGCTGCAGGGTGGACAGATCGTTGACGGCCTTCTGGTATTCGCGCTCGGCCTTGTCGCGGGCGACGTTGGCCTGCAGCCGTTGCGCCTTGGTGGCAAAACCCTCGCGTTCGAGCTTCTGCGCATCTTCGAGGTGCCGCTGCAGACCGTCACGCACGTCACGGCGCACTTGTACCGCCTGCTCGGCCAACTGCTGGCCGAAGTAGGCCTGCACCAGCTGCAGCGACAAGGACTGCCGCTGCAGTTCGCGATCGGCCTGGGCCAACTCGCTGGCGGCCTGTGCCGCCCCCTGCGCGGCCGGGATCAGGCCACCGCTGTACAAGGGCAGGCTGGCAGTAACAATGGGACGCGTGCGCCAGTCACGCTCACCAAACTCCAGCGGTGACTCGATGCCGAATGCCTCGGCCACTGGTGCCAACGAACCCAGCGGCAGGTTCAAGGTCTTCTGGAACTGCATGCGGCGCACGTCGGCGGTGATTTCAGGGAGCCGCAGGTAGCGGCTGGCATCCTGCAGGTCCAGCTTGTTGCGCACCCCGGCATCGGCGGCGGCCAGCGCGTCGGATACCTGCTCCAGGCGTTGCCGCGCCTGCTCGTAGCTCAAGGCAGGCACCACCTCTGCCGCCACTGCCGGCGGTGCCAGCAGCATCCACAGCACACACAACCCTATCGCGACCGATGCTGGTTGCTTGCCTGCCACCCCGATACTCCCTGCTCGTTGGCTGGACCCAGCATAGCCGCCCAACGGGTGAGGAAGAAGCCAGCCGTGCGATCAGGCCGCCTGCGCCTGCCGCAGGCTTCCCGGCAGGCAGACCAGGCTGCGGCCGGAATGATCGAGCAGGCGCAGGCTGCCATCCGGGTCTTCGGCCAGCGCGGTCAGGCTTTCCACCCAGTCGCCGTCGTTGGCATAGACCAGGCCATCGCGCTCGACCAGCGCCGCGCGATGGATGTGGCCGCAGATGATGCCGTCCAGCCCGCGCCGGCGTACGTCGGCCAGGCCGGCCTGCACGAAGCGCTCGATATAGCGTTCGGCCGCACCGCTTTGGCGCTTGAGGAACTCCGACAGCGACCAGTAGCGCAGGCCAAGCCGGCGCCGCGCGGCGTTGAACAGGCGGTTGCCGGTGAGGATGCGGTAATACAGCCAGTCACCAAAGCGCTCCTGCAGCCCACCGAAGTGGGTGGCGCCGTCATAGTCATCACCATGCACGACCAACAGGCGCCGGCCATCGGCGGTGGTGTGGATGGCTCGGCGCCGCACCTGCATGGCCGGCAGCATCAAACCGCAGGTGCGCCGCAGTGGCGCATCGTGGTTGCCGGGGATGTAGATGATCTCGGTGCCGGCGCGACGCAGTGCATGCAGCGCTTCGATCACCTCGTTGTGTGCCTGCTGCCAGGTTGCGCGCTTATGCGAAAGCCACCATAGATCGACGATGTCGCCGACCAGATACAGACGTTCGCAACGCAGGCTGGTGAGGAAGCGCGCCAGCTCCGCCGCATGGCAATGGCGCGCGCCCAGATGCGTGTCGGAGATGAACACTGCACGCCGATGCGGCGGCAGCACCGGCACCGCACTCATGCCGTTGCTCCGGCATCACGCAGATAGCGTTTGCGTTTGTGCGGGCGGATGGCCTGCAGGTCCACCTCGATCAGGCCGTCGATGGAATCACTGAAATCCGGGTCCACGCCGAACGCGAGGAAACGTGCGCCACCGGGTTCGCACAGATCGGTGTACTGCCGGTACAGGGTCGGCACGCTGGTGCCCAGCGTCGCCAGGTTGGCCTTGAGCACATCGAACGCGGCCTGCGTATCCAGCTCGCCGAAACTCGGTGGCGCGGCGAAGTACTGGAAGGGCCGGTTCGACTCGGCCAGGCTGCGGGCGGCGCCGTAGTACTGCTGGTAATAGGCCACCAGCTGCTCGCGCGCCTCGCGCGGCAGCGCGGCACTGATCGACACCGCGCCGAACAGATAGCGCACGCCCGGTTGGCTGGCGAGGTAGGCGCCGATGCCCTGCCACAGGTAGTCCAGGCTGCGGCTGCCCCAGTAGTCGGGCACCACGAAGCTGCGGCCCAGCTCCATGCCCTCGGCGATGCGCGGGATGGCATCGTCCGAGTAGCGGAACAGGCTGGCGGTATACAGGCCCTGCAGGCCACTGCGCGCCAAGGCCGGTGCGCCGCGCATCACCCGGTAGGCACCGGCGATGCGCTGGGCGGGCGCGTCCCAGACCACGATGTGCTGGTAGAGCGGGTCGAAGTCATCCAGGTCCCGGCTGCGGCCGGTGCCCTCGCCCACTTCGCGGAAGGTCAGCTCACGCAGCCGACCCAGCTCCAGCAGCAAGGGTGAGTTGGCGGCGCAGTGGGCCAGGCGGATCTGCTTGCCGTCGCTGGTCTGGCCGAGCAGCTCAGTCGTGTCGATGGCAGCGGCGACATCGGCCACAGCTACCGGCTCGGCCAGCGGCTGCGGGCCGTCCTCGCGCAACTCGGCGTTCTGCTGCTCCCTGCCCAGCGCGTACAGCGCCTCGCGCACCGCCTGCAGCTGCCGCGCCGGGTCCTGCTGCGCGTCCAGCCGCATCAGCTGGCCGATCTGCAGGCGCAGCGGGCGCTTGCGGCGGGCAAACATCTCCCGCGCCAGCAAGGCGGTACCTGCAGGCTTGAACAGCGCCGAGGCGCCGTAGAACAGGGCCGAGTTACGCGCCTGCACCCGCACCGGCAGCACCGGCGTGTCGCAGGCGCGGGCGAAACGGACGAAACCGCGGTTCCAGCGGCCGTCGCGGATACCCTGCAGCGACAGCCGCGAGACCTCACCGGCCGGGAACACGATCACGCACTGCTCGGCCTGCAGCGCCTGTTCCACCGCCTGCAGGCTGGCCCGCTGGGCACGGCCGCCGAGGATGCGAACGGGCAGCAGCAGCTCACGCAATGGTTCGAGCTCCAGCAACATGTCGTTGGCGATGATCCGCACGTCGTTGCGGACCCGGCCCACCGCGTCCAGCAAGGCCAGCGCATCCAGCGCCCCGGACGGGTGGTTGGCGACGATCAGCAGGCGGCCGCTGGCCGGAATCCGCGCCAGCGCCGCCGCATCCACCGCATAGCCGGCGTCCAGGAAGCCCAGCGCGGCGCTGACGAAGGCAAAGCCCTGCAGCCCGGCGCTGCGCTGCAGGAAGGCGTCCATCTGGTCGAAACGTGACCAGCGCCCCACTGTGCGCAGCAATGGCCGGGCCAGGTGGCGGCGCGGGCCGTGGAACCAATCGGGGTAGCGTTGCTGCAGGCGCTGCGCGATCTGTTGCATGGCAAGGTCTCCCTGTCGGCCCATTGGCCGGGAGCCTGCGCCCGCTACAAGGCAGGCTGGTTGCGGTTTTGCGGCAATCCGGTGACCGTGCCTTAACCGGATGGCAACAGACACTTCGGCACTATTCCGTCAAGGTGCCGACCGTGTATGATGCGCGCCCATCTTTCCATCCGAATCAAGGGATATATAGCCCGATGTCCAGCTACCTGTTCACCTCCGAATCGGTCTCCGAAGGCCATCCGGACAAGATTGCCGACCAGATCTCCGATGCGGTGCTGGACGCGATCCTGGCCCAGGACAAGCGCGCCCGCGTGGCCTGCGAAACCCTGGTCAAGACCGGTGCGGCGATTGTCGCCGGCGAAGTGACCACCTCGGCGTGGGTCGATATCGAAGAACTGACCCGCAACGTCATCAACGAGATCGGCTACGACAACTCCAATGTCGGCTTCGACGGCCACACCTGCGCCATCATCAACATGCTGGGCAAGCAGTCGCCGGACATTGCTGCCGGCGTTGACGGCACCAACAAGAAGGCCAAGAAGCCGGAAGAGCAAGGCGCTGGTGACCAGGGCCTGATGTTCGGCTATGCCTGCAACGAAGCCCCGGAATTCATGCCGGCACCGATCTACTACTCGCACCGCCTGGTCGAGCAGCAGGCCAAGGTCCGCAAGAAGAAGAACTCGCCGTTGCCGTGGCTGCGCCCGGACGCCAAGAGCCAGGTGACCCTGCGTTACGGCCAGGACGGCAAGATCGAAGGCCTGGACGCGGTTGTGCTGTCGACCCAGCACGATCCGGGCGTGAAGCAGAAGGACCTGGTCGAGGCCGTGCGCGAGCACATCCTCAAGCCGGTGCTGCCGAAGGCATGGCTGGACAAGCTGCCGAAGAACAAGGTGCACATCAACCCAACCGGTATCTTCGTGATCGGCGGTCCGGTGGGCGATTGCGGCCTGACCGGTCGCAAGATCATCGTCGACACCTACGGCGGCATGGCCCGTCACGGTGGCGGTGCGTTCTCCGGCAAGGACCCGTCCAAGGTTGACCGTTCGGCCGCTTACGCTGCCCGTTACGTCGCCAAGAACGTGGTTGCCGCTGGCCTGGCCGACAAGTGCGAAGTGCAGGTCTCCTACGCCATCGGCGTGGCCGAGCCGACCTCGATCTCGGTCACCACCTTCGGCACCGGCAAGATCCCGGACGCACAGATCGAGAAGCTGATCCGCGCCCACTTCGACCTGCGTCCGTACGGCATCATCAAGATGCTGGACCTGATCCACCCGATGTACCAGCAGACCGCTGCCTACGGCCACTTCGGCCGCAAGCCGAAGGAATTCTCGTACGTCGACGGCGACGGCAAGACCCAGAACGCAACCGCGTTCTCCTGGGAAAACACCGACCGTGCCGAAGCCCTGCGCAAGGCTGCAAAGCTGAAGTAAGTTCAGCGGCAGGTAAAAGCACCACCCGGACGGGCCGCGCAAGCGGCCCGTCTGCTTTTTGTACAACCGCGCTTGCCAAGCACCGACGCGCCCGCACACCATTGCTCTGCATACACAGGGAGCGTTGGCATGTTTTCAGCATTTTTCGGCAATCTCTTCAAAGACAAGCCCGACCCGGACCGGTTTGCCCGCAAGTTCATCGACGCGGTGCGCAGCAATGGCTACCCGCATGAACTGGAGTACGAGGCGGATACCTTCCGCATCCGCCATGCCAACGGTTCCTACTTCAACCTGCACAACGCCTACCACGCCTATCTCGGCGCCCCGCGCGGGCAGCAACGCAAGGCATTGCTGGCCTTCAGCAGCTTGCTTGGCGTCCACGAAAAAGATGACGCGATGAGCTGGGAGCAGGCCCGGCCCTTGCTGCGCCCCTTGATCCGCAGCATCACCCAGTTGGAAGAGATCAACCTGCACCATGCCGAACAGGATGGGTGGGATGCCCCTCCAATGCAGCTCAAATACCGGCGTCTGAGCGAGGAATGCGTCGAGCTGCTGGCGGTAGACCACCCCGACCATACCGCCACCCTCACCCGCGGCCCGGAAGAAGCCTGGGGTGTGGATTTCGACCAGGCCTTGAGCATCGCGCGCAGCAATCTGCGGGAAAGCCCTGATGAGCCCTTCGTCGAGGTGCTGCCCGGCGTCTATCAGGCCGCATGGGGCGATGCCTATGACAGCAGCCGCGCACTGCTGCCTGACCTGCTGCATCGGGTGCCGGTCGCCGGGCTGCCGGTGTTCATGCTGGCTACCCGCGACGTATTGCTGGTCACCGGCGAAGGCGACCTGCAGGGGCAGGCGCAGATGCTGGAGTTGGCCGCCAATGCGTTTGCCGATGGACGTGTGATCTCGTGGGAGGTGCTGCGCTACGACGACGGCCAGTTGCATGCACACGTGCTGGCGGATGCGGGCCTGCGTGAGCGACAGCGGCAGCTTCGGCTGGAACTCGACGCCGAGGCCTACGCGTTGCAGAAACAGTTGTTGGAGCGCGTGCACCAGAAGCATGAGGAAGATGTGTTTGTTGCCAGCTTCATGGTCCACAGCGACGACCATGTTTCGCTGTGCGCCTGGACCGATGGAGTTGCCAGCTCACTTCCCCGCACCGACCGCCTGGTGCTGGTAATGCCAGTGGAGGATGGGGAAGCTGAGACCCTGATGGTTGATTGGGAGCAGGCGCAACCCGTCCTTGGCCACTTGCTGCGTGAAGACATCCGGCACATCCACCCGCCGCGTTATCTCACGCTTGGTTTCCCAGATGCAGAGACACGCGCGCGACTGCAGGCGGTTTGAGCTGGTTTCCTCCGCTTGTGGTGTTTGAGCAAAGAAGGCTGCCTACGAGGACAGCTTTTTGGGCTTTGGCTTTGGCTTTGGCGTTGGCGTTGGCGTTGGCGTTGGCTTTGGCTGCTGCCTTTGCCTTTGCTTTTGCTTTAGCCCTTCTCCCGCCTGCGGGAGAAGGGTTGGGATGAGGGCAGCTTTGGCTTTGGCTTTGGCGTTGGCGTTGGCGTTGGCTTTGGCTTTGGCGTTGACTCTTGATCCAGCAAAAACAGAAGCTAAACCCCCCTCATCCGCCCTCCGGGCACCTTCTCCCGCACGCGGGAGAAGGGACAGCAAACAGCAACTGCCGAAGCGACCGCCAAAGCCAAAGCCAGAGCCAGAGCCAGAGCCAGAGCCAAAGCCAAAGCCAACAGCCAACGGCCAACGGCCAAAGCCAAAGCCAAAGCCAAAGCAGAAGTCGAGCCCAGGGCCGCTCTCAAAGCCCTCCGACAGCCCGACCTCAGCAGCCCCACGCCCTCCGCCCTGTTCCCCATAACGACCAATGCACTACCATCGGCCCATGGGAAAGGAAGACCGTAGACCAATTGCCGCCCGTTCCACCGGCTGGGCTCGCGCCCTCAGCGCCGCGTTGGCACGCTCATCAATCACGCCGAACCAGATTTCGGTACTCAGCATCTTCTTTGCTGCAGGTGGCGCAGCTGCGCTGTTGTATTGCCCCGGCATAACCGGGCTGATCGCCTGCGCCGTCAGCGTCCAACTGCGTCTGATCTGCAATCTGCTTGACGGCATGGTCGCAATGGAAGGTGGCAAACAGACGCCAACCGGCGCGCTCTACAACGAGTACCCCGACCGCATCGCCGACTCGCTGCTGATTACCGCGCTCGGCTATGCCGCCGGCATGCCCTGGCTGGGCTGGCTCGGCGCATTGCTGGCCGCGCTCACCGCCTATGTACGCCTGTCCGGCGCCAGCCTTGGTCTGGCCCAGGACTTCCGCGGGCCGATGGCCAAACAACACCGCATGTTCGTGCTCACCGCAGCCTGCGTGCTGGCCATTATCGAGCAGCTGAGCACGCACACGCATTACGTATTGCCTGCCGCCGCCATCATCATCGCCGCCGGCTCGCTGTTGACCTGCATCACCCGCACCCGCGCCATCGCCACGCAGCTCAAGGCAGGCAACTGATGCTCTCCAGCCTGCTGGTCGCCGCGGTCAAGATCTTCATTGGTGCCTACCCGCGCTGGGTCGGCAGTCGCCCCAACGACACCCAGCGCATCTACTTCGCCAACCACGCCAGTCATCTGGATACGGTGGCGTTGTGGTCGGCGCTACCGCCAGCCCTGCGCGAGCACACCCGCCCAGTCGCCGCGCGCGATTACTGGAGCAAGGGCGTGCGCAAGCTCATCGCCGACAAGGGCTTCAACGCAGTGCTGATCGAACGAGACCGCAGCAAATGCGAAGGCGATCCACTGCAGCCTTTGCATGACGCGCTGGACGCTGGTGATTCATTGATCCTGTTCCCGGAAGGCACCCGCAACCACGAACCGTTGCCACAGCCGTTCAAGGCCGGCCTGTTCCATCTGGCCCAGCAGTACCCGCATGTGGAGCTGGTACCGGTGTATCTGGACAATGCTCGTCGCGCGCTGCCCAAGGGCAGCATGGTGCCGGTGCCGCTGGTATGTACGGCACGCTTCGGCGCACCGCTCACCCGCGTCCCCGGTGAAGACAAGGCGCAGTTCCTGGAACGCGCACGCAACGCGGTGGTGGAGCTGGCATGAACAACGTTTTCCAACAATTGCCGCTGGGCAGTTTCCTGCAGCAGGCCATCGACCGCGCGCCACCCAGCTTCTGGTGGATGATCGGTGGCGTGTTTGGCGTGCTGATACTCGCCAGCTCGATCGGCTTCATCCTCGGCCGGATCAAGCCAGGCTCGGTGGTCGACAACCTCAACGCCCGCATCCGTGCGTGGTGGGTAATGGCCGCCGTGCTGCTGTTCTGCTTCGTGCTCGGCAAGATCGCCACGCTGGTGTTCTTCGGCCTGCTGTCGTTCTTCGCCCTGCGTGAGTTCATCTCGCTGACGCCGACGCGCCGTGGCGATCACCTGGCGCTGTGCCTGTGCTTCTACATCGCCATCCCGTTGCAGTACTGGCTGATCGGCATCGACTGGTACGGCCTGTTCGTCATGTGCATCCCGGTGTACGGCTTCCTCGCCCTGCCGGCGGTATCGGCACTGTCTGGTGACACCGAGAACTTCCTGGAGCGCAACACCAAGATCCAGTGGGGCGTGATGCTCACCGTGTTCTGCCTCAGCCATGCGCCGGCACTGATGCTGCTGCGTATTCCCGGCTACGAAGGGCAGAACCTGATGCTGCTGTTCTACCTGCTGCTGGTGGTACAGCTCAGCGACGTGCTGCAGTACGTGTTCGGCAAGCTGTTCGGCAAACACCTGCTCGCCCCCTTGGTCAGCCCGTCGAAGACAGTTGAAGGCCTGGTCGGTGGCGGTATGGCGGCGACCGGCGTGGGCGCGGCGCTGTGGTGGATCACCCCGTTCTCACCACTGCAGTCGGCGGCACTGTCGCTGCTGATCGTGATCTGCGGCTTCCTTGGCGGACTAGCGCTGTCGGCGGTGAAGCGCAGCCTCGGCGCCAAGGACTGGGGCGAGATGATCGAAGGCCATGGTGGCATCCTGGACCGGCTGGATTCGGTGGTGTTCTCCGCGCCGGTGTTCTTCCACGTGGTGCGCTACAACTTCCAGTGAGGCCCTGTAGTGGGGGGGGGGGGGGGGGGGGGGGGGGGCCGGGCCGCGGGCGCCGCCGCCCCCGCAGAGGGGCGGCCCC
>NZ_JBSPUF010000005.1:141201-142075 GCF_056861425.1 Stenotrophomonas sp. 21LCFQ19
CTGTAGTGCCGAGCCATGCTCGGCAGGGGCATTCCCGATAGGGCCCCCTTGCCGAGCATGGCTCGGCACTACAAATGCCTGCCTCCCGTAGAGCCGAGCCATGCTCGGCAGAGGCCTTACCGATAGAGCCCCTTGCCGAGCATGGCTCGGCACTACAGTTGGGGCCGCCGATATCGCTTGCACGCCGGCTGGAGTAGCCTGCTGGTCCCGCAACCGCAGTAACCGCCATGAGCGAACACAAAGCCCACCAGCTGTCGATGACCGTCCTGATGTCGCCGGAGATGGCCAACTTCTCCGGCAAGGTCCACGGCGGCGCGATCCTGCGCCTGCTCGACCAGGTCGCCTACGCCTGCGCCAGCCGCTATGCCGGCAACTACGTGGTGACGCTGTCAGTGGACCAGGTGACCTTTCGCCAACCGATTGCCGTCGGCGAGCTTGTCACTTTCCTCGCTTCGGTGAACTTCACCGGCAATTCGTCGATGGAAGTCGGCATCAAGGTAGTGGCCGAAGACATCCGCAAAGGCGCGGTGCGCCACGCCAACAGCTGTTTCTTCACCATGGTGGCGGTGGACGATGACGGCCGGCCGACACCGGTGCCATCGCTGCAGCCGGAAACCAGCGATGAGAAGCGTCGCTTCGCTGCCGCGCAGATCCGCCGCCAGCTGCGCCAGGAGATGGAGCAGCGGCACCTGGAGCTGCTGCAGAGCAATCCCTCCGGTGAAGCGGATTTGTCGGTGTAGGACCGTTGTAGGAGCGGCGTAAGCCGCGAAGCTGGCCGAGCCCGGTAGTGGGGGGGGGGGGGGGGGGGGGGGGGGGGGGGGGGGGGGGGGGGCGGCGGCGGGGGGGGGGGGGGCGGCGGGGGGGGGGAGGGGGG
>NZ_JBSPUF010000005.1:142085-145237 GCF_056861425.1 Stenotrophomonas sp. 21LCFQ19
CCGAGCCCGGTAGTGCCGAGCCATGCTCGGCAGGGGCTGTACTAGTGAAGCCCCTTGCCGAGCATGGCTCGGCACTACGGTTGGGGATTGCTGGCGAAGCCTCTGCCGAGCATGGCTCGGCACTACGGTCGGGACTGCTGGTGAAGCCTCTGCCGAGCATGGCTCGGCACTACAGGCGCAACTGCCTCAACCGGTGTTCTGCACGCCTTGCGATACGCCGTTCACGCAGGCCACCAGCGCGCGCAGCAGACCTTCATCTTCGCGATCACTTGCGCGCCAGCGCTGCAGCAGGTCCACCTGCAGGATGCTGATCGGGTCGATGTAGGGATTGCGCAGGCGGATCGACAGCGCCAGCCTCGGGTCCTGTTCCAGCAGCTCCTGCTGGCCACTCAGACGCTTCACCCAATGCGCGGTCAGCGCCAGCTCCTCGCGTATCCGTGGGAAGAACTGCTCGTGCAGCGGCCCGGCCAGCTTGGAGAACTGCTCTGCGATGTGGATGTCGCCCTTGCTCAACACCATCGACATGTCATCGAGGAAAGTCTCGAAGAACAGCCAATCGTGCGCCATCTCACGCAGGGTCTGTTCATGCCCTGCATCTGCCGCGGCCTGCAGGCCACTGCCGACACCGAACCAACCCGGAATCACCGCACGTGCCTGGCTCCACGCGAATACCCACGGGATCGCCCGCAGATTGCTCAACGCCGCATCCTGGCCCAGGCGCCGCGAAGGCCGTGAACCAAGCGTCATGCGTTCGATCACATCGATCGGCGTGGCTTGGCGGAAGTAATTCATGAACTGCGCATCGCCAACAAAGGCCCGATACGCCACTGAACTCTGCTCGGCGACCAAGGCCATCACTGGCTTCCACTGTTCTTCGCGCGGCTCGCTGGCGCGCGGACGCAGGCTGGCACGCAATACCGCGCCAGCGGATTGCTCCAGCGAGCGCAGCGCCAGCGCACGGATACCGTACTTGCGGTGGATCACCTCGCCCTGCTCGGTGACGCGCAGACGCCCACCGATGCTGCCACGCGGCGAAGCGTTCACCGCGTGCGTGGTCTTGGTGCCTCCACGGCTGATCGAGCCGCCGCGGCCGTGGAAGAAGGTCAGCTTGACGCCGAATTCCGCGGCCGTTTCCAGCAGCTCCACCTGCGCATGCTGCAGGCCCCAGCGCGAGGCGGCGATGCCGCCGTCCTTGCCGCTGTCCGAATAGCCCAGCATCACCATCTGCACGTCATCACGCGCGGCCAGATGGGTGCGGTAGACCGGATCGGCAAGCAGATCACGCAGCGTAGCGGTGCCGCGCTGCAGATCGTCGACGGTTTCGAACAACGGCGCGATGTCCAACGGCACTGCGCCATCCGCATCGACCAGACCACCACGACGCGCCAGCGCCAGCACCGCGAGCACGTCGCCGCGATCATGTGCCATCGAGATGATGTAGCTGCCCAAGGCATCGGCACCGTGACGACGGCGTGCATCAGCCAATGCAGCGAACACCTTGTCCAGTCGCTGCCCGGCTTCATCCTCGCCACGCCCCAGCACTTCGGTGCCTGCGGCGTACGGCGACAGCAACTGCGCCCGCGCCGCATCGTCCAGCGCGTCAAATGCCTCCTGCCCGCCCAGCACCTCGGCCAGCGCGCGCGAATGCACACTGGATTCCTGGCGCACATCCAGGCGCGCCAGATGGAAACCAAAGGTACGCACGCGCCACAGCAGACGCCGCACCGAGAACCAACCAGCGTGCTTGCCCTTGTTGGCCTCGAGGCTGTCGAGGATGAGCTGGATGTCGTGGATGAACTCTTCCGGTGACGCATATGCACCCGGAGCGTCTTCCAATGTCGCCTGCAGACGCGCGCGCATGCGGTCGTTGAGCAGGCGGTACGGCATGTCGGCATGACGCGGGCGCGACTTCACCTGCGGCAGCAGTTGCTGGTACTCCTGCACACGCGCCTGAACTTCAACACTGACGCCAACCAGTTCGGTCGATTGGCTGAGCAGGCTGGCCAGCGCCACCATGTCTTTCAGGTACAGGCCGAGCACCGCGCTGCGCTGAGCGTTCAAGGTGTTGGTGATGGTGCCGGCATCCACGTTCGGATTGCCGTCCATGTCGCCACCCACCCAGGTGCCGAAGCGCAGCAGGCGCGGCAACGGCAGGGTTCGGCCCCAGGTGTCGCGCAGTGCCTGTTCCAGCGATTCGTAGAACACCGGGATGACCCGGTACAGCACGCGGGTCAGGTAGAAACCGACATGCTCACGCTCGTCGTCCACGGTCGGGCGCACCGGCGAGGAGTCGGCGGTCTGCCAGGAGGCGGTCAAGGCCATGCGGAAACGTGCGGCATCGGCAGCCTGCTCGCCGGGCGTGCGCTGACCGTCGAGGTTGTCGACCAACGCGGCAACCATCAGTTGTTCTTTTTCCAGCAACGCGCGGCGCACGGCTTCGGTCGGGTGCGCGGTGAATACCGGCTCGATGTCGATCTGCGGCAGCCACTGCGCCAGTTCTTCCGGCGTCACGCCCTGCGCCTTCAGCGCAAGCAAGGCGTCATGCAGGCCTTCCGGCTGCGGGCGTTTGGTGCCTGCGCGCTGGTAGTCACGACGGCGGCGGATGCGATGCACGCGCTCGGCGATGTTGACCACCTGGAAGTAAGTGCTGAAAGCGCGCACCAGCGCTTCGGCATCGCGCGGCGAACGTCCGGCCAGCTGCGCGCTGAGCGGAGCCAACGGCGCCTGGCTTTCACGACGGGCAATCGCCGCCGTGCGCACGTCCTCCACCTCGTCGAGGAAACCGGGCGACACCTGTTCGGAAATCAGATCACCAACCAGTGTGCCGAGGCGGCGCACATCGTCGCGCAGTGGCAGGTCGGGGGTGGCGAAGACAACGCTGCTGCGGTACTCGTTCATCGAAGACGTAGAGCCTGGAGAGCGGAAACCCGTCAAGCCTACCGCAAAAATCAGCACAATTTTGCAGTGCACCAAGCCTGAAACAGTTGCATTTGTATGTTGTCTGGCAGCTGTCCTTTTGGACAGAAAGGTGCGCAGGATCAGTCAATTCGAGGACATGACGATACAGCGCTTCACCTGTAGTGGGGGGGCCGGGGGGGGGGCGGGGGCAAAACGCCGGGGCCCGCCCCGGCACCGGCGGGCCGGGCCTCGGG
>NZ_JBSPUF010000005.1:145247-163129 GCF_056861425.1 Stenotrophomonas sp. 21LCFQ19
TCACCTGTAGTGCCGAGCCATGCTCGGCATGGGGCAATACCGGCAGAGCCCCTGCCGAGCATGGCTCGGCACTACGTTGTTTCGCTCTTGCTCAAAGCCCTTCTCCCGCAAGCGGGAGAAGGGTTGGGATGAGGGGGCTTTGGACTTTGCCGGTGAAGCCCCTGCCGAGCATGGCTCGGCACTACAGGAGGGCCAAAGCCTGCCCTCCCCTTCGCACTACGTGCAAAAGGGAGGGGGCGGTTCATCAGCGCTTCTTGCCGGCTTCTGCACCCAGCCAACGGTCCAGCCAGTCTTCACTTTCAGCCAGCATGGTCATGATCGATTCGCGTGCGCGGTAACCATGCGACTCGTTCGGCAGCATCACCAGACGTGAGGTGCCGCCCAAGCCCTTCACCGCGGCGAACATGCGCTCGCTCTGGATCGGGAAGGTGCCGGAGTTGTTGTCGTCAACGCCGTGGATGAACAGGATCGGGTCCTTGATCTTGTCGGCGTAATTGAACGGCGACATCTTCTGGTACACCTCCTGCGCCTGCCAGTAGTTGCGCTCTTCGGCCTGGAAACCGAACGGTGTCAGCGTGCGGTTGTACGCACCCGAGCGCGCAATGCCAGCCTTGAACAGACGCGTATGCGCCAGCAGGTTGGCAGTCATGAAGGCGCCGTAGGAATGGCCACCCACCGCAATGCGCTCACGGTCACCAACACCACGCTTCACCACTTCATCGACCGCGGCCTGCGCGCTGGCAACCAGCTGCTGTACATAGGTGTCGTTCGGCTCGGTGTCGCCTTCACCAACGATCGGCATGGTCGGGTTGTTCAGCACCACATAGCCCTTGGCCAGGAAGGCCTGCGGACCCCAATAGCTGATGGCGTTGAAGCGATACTTGGAACCGCTGACCTGGCTGGCATCGGCTGCGGATTTGAATTCTGCCGGGTAAGCCCACATCAGCACCGGGCGCGGGCCGTCCTTCTTGGCGTCGTAGCCCGGCGGCAGCAGCAGGTCAGCGGTGAGTTCGACACCATCAGCCCGCTTGTAACGGATCTGTTCCTTCTTCACTCCACGCAGCTGCGGCAGCGGATGGGCGAAGTGGGTCAGCTCGACCGGCTGCGCGTCCTGTGCCAGGCCGCGGGCAACCAGATTGGCCGGTACGTCATTGGATTCACGGTAGGTGAGGATGCGGCCACCCTGGCCTTCGCTGATGCTCAAGGGCATTTCGTAGTACGGCGCCTGCGACTGGAACACGCGCTCACTCTTGCCGCTGGAAAGCTCCACGCGGTCCAGGAACGGACGATCACCTTCGGCCGACGCGCCCTCGCCGATACGGTAGAAACTGTTGCCATCGGCGCTCAACTGCAGCCGTGAACGGCCAGCTGCGTCGGTGCTCAGCACCGGCTCACCCGGATCGCCATAGCGGTCATCTTCCGAACGCTGTACCAACAATGTTGCTGCCTGATCCAGATGGTCCGGGGCGATCTTCCACTGCTTCACCTGACGGCTCTTCCACCAGTACTCATCCAGCAGCGCCAAGTCACCATTGGCCCAGGTAACCCCTGCGTAGCGCGAGCCCAGCTGCGCCAGCGTCACCGGCGGCTTGTCGAACGGCGCGGCCTGCAGCAGCACCGCATCGCGTACCTTGGCCTCACGCGACGGGTCACCGCCATCCTGTGCCTCAGCCCACACCAGCGAAGCCGGCGCATCCGCGCGCCAGCTGATCGAACGCACGCCGGTGGGCACCGCATCGTTGCCGGTCGGCAGGCCATCCACCAGCGGCAGACGCGCCACGGTGTGCACCAGCTTGCCCTTGGCATCCAGTACTTCAATGTTGCGCGGGAAACGGCTGACCGGCACCGCATAGGAGAACGGCCGCTGCACGCGCTGGCTCAACAGGTACTTGCCATCGGGCGAGGCTGACAGTCCCAGATAGATGCCGGCCGTACCAACCGGGGTACTGTCGCCGTTGATCGACACCCGCACCGGCTGTGCCTGCAGGTAATACTCGAACAGGCGCGCGTCGTCTTCGTTCTTCAACATGTCCTGGTAGGTCCGCACCGAGCGCACGCCCTGGCCGACCTCGGTCTGCTGCACGGCCGGGCCGGTCGGCACGCCATCGGCCTGCGGCGGTGCCCCCTGGCCAGCCGGACGCTGCATGACCAGCAGCGCGTCGCTGCCCGGCAACCATGCGTAGCCGGTACCGACAATGCTGTTCAGGCGCTCGGCAACACGGCGCGCACTGCCAGCCTGCACGTCCACCAACCACAGTTCATTGGCCCCGGTCGCCGGGTCCAGCTGGTTGAAGGCCAGGTACTTCTGGTCCGGTGACCACGTCAATGCGGCCACCGACAGCGGCTGCGGCAGGCCGGTGATCTGGCGCTCCTTGCCATCGATGTTGGACGCCAGCCACAGCTTGCTGCCGAACGAGAAACGGCTGTCGGAGACGGTTTTGGGGTGGATCCGCAGGCCGGCCAGCTTCAGCTCCGGGGCGGCAACCTGCGCAATCGACGGCAGCGCCGGGATCTGCAGCAGCGCGGTCAGGTCCCCTTTGGGCGACAGGTACAGGCTGGGCGCGCGCGGGGCATCCACCACCGCCTGCAGCGCGACCGACGGCAGCCGGTAGCCTTCGCCCTGCTGGGCGCCCTTCTGCGCCGCAGGCGGGGTCAGCGCCATGACCGGTGGTACTGCCAGCAGCAGGCCGGCGCACAACACCAGTGCGGCTGAGGCACGGCGGCGGCGGTGGGGAGACAGATTCATGGCGCATTCCTATTGGACGGAAACAATCCCCCAACTTAACAATCCCCCTCGCCCGTGGCCCCTGCCGTTGGTTGGGCCCGCAGCGCTGACAGCTGGCCGCGATATACTGGGCAGCCCGTTCCGAGGGGCGCTGCGACCGTTGGGTGGACCTGTCCACCACCGCCCATGCTCTTGCATGGATTTCACCAACGGCCAGGCTCGGACGGCTTTCACGCAACAACGGCGCCCGGCGAACGCGAGCCTGCTCGCACCACACCGGAGCTCTAAATGAACGCTGTTGCCGCTACCTTCTCGCAGGAAGGTGATTACAAGATCCGCGATATCTCGCTGTCCGATTGGGGCCGCAAGGAACTGGACATCGCCGAGCACGAAATGCCGGGCCTGATGTCGATCCGTCGCAAGTACCAGGCCGAGCTGCCGCTGAAGGGCGTGCGCGTGACCGGCTCGCTGCACATGACCATCCAGACCGCCGTGCTGATCGAGACCCTGAAGGACATCGGCGCCGAAGTGCGTTGGGCCTCGTGCAACATCTTCTCGACCCAGGACCACGCTGCCGCCGCGATTGCCGCCACCGGCACCCCCGTGTTCGCCTGGAAGGGCGAGTCGCTGGAAGAGTACTGGGACTGCACCCTGGACGCGCTGACCTTCACCCTGGCCGACGGCACCCTGACCGGTCCGGAGCTGGTGGTCGACGACGGCGGCGACGTCACCCTGCTGATCCACAAGGGCTATGAGCTCGAGAACGGCAGCAACTGGGTCAACGAGCCGGCTTCCTCGCACGAAGAACAGGTCATCAAGAACCTGCTCAAGCGCGTCGCCACCGAGCGCCCGGGTTACTGGGGCCGCGTGGTCAAGGATTGGAAGGGCGTCTCCGAAGAGACCACCACCGGCGTGCACCGCCTGTACCAGCTGGCCCAGGCCGGCACCCTGCTGATCCCGGCGATCAACGTCAACGACTCGGTAACCAAGAGCAAGTTCGACAACCTGTACGGCTGCCGCGAGTCGCTGGCCGATGGCCTGAAGCGCGCGATGGACGTGATGCTGGCCGGCAAGGTTGCCGTGGTCTGCGGCTACGGCGACGTCGGCAAGGGCTGCGCGGCTTCGCTGCGTGCCTACGGCGCACGCGTGGTGGTCACCGAGATCGACCCGATCTGCGCCCTGCAGGCCGCAATGGAAGGCTTCGAGGTCAACACCATCGAATCCACCCTGGGCCGTGCTGACCTGTACGTCACCACCACCGGCAACAAGGACATCATCCGCATCGAGCACCTGAGCGCGATGAAGGACCAGGCCATCGTCTGCAACATTGGTCACTTCGACAATGAAATCCAGGTCGATGCGCTGGTGGGCTACAAGGGCGTGCAGCACGTCAACATCAAGCCGCAGGTGGACAAGTACATCTTCCCGAACGGCAACGCGATCTTCCTGCTGGCCGAAGGCCGCCTGGTCAACCTGGGCTGCGCCACCGGCCACCCGAGCTTCGTGATGTCCAACTCGTTTGCCAACCAGACGCTCGCACAGATCGACCTGTGGGCGAACAAGGACAGCTACGAGAACAAGGTGTACCTGCTGCCGAAGAAGCTGGACGAAGAAGTTGCGCGTCTGCACCTTGAGAAGATCGGCGTGAAGCTGACCACCCTGAGCCAGGACCAGGCCGACTACATCGGCGTGCCGGTCGACGGCCCGTTCAAGCCGGACCACTACCGCTACTGATTTGATTTGCCTTGCTTGAGCCCCTCTCCCGTTCACGGGAGAGGGGTTGGGGTGAGGGCAGCTTCAGCCGGTAAAGCCCCTGCCGAGCATGGCTCGGCACTACAGTTTGAGCCCCTCTCCCGCCCGCGGGAGAGGGGTTGGGGTGAGGGCAGCTTTGGCCGGTAAAGCCCCTGCCGAGCATGGCTCGGCACTACAGTCTTCCCGCGCACGCTGGAAGGGATGGAGTGAGGGCTTGCTTTGCAAGGAACGGGCGCCGCAAGGCGTCCGTTCTGTTTGCGGCACAATCGGCCCGACACGATTGCCTGCCGCCGCCATGACTGCACCTGTCCCCGATGCCATCACCACACAGCTCACCCTCGCCTGCGAGGTGATCCAGCAGCAACTGGCAGCCAACCTCATCGCCATTTACCTCCACGGGTCCGCACTCGACGGTGGTTTGAAGCCACTCAGCGACATCGACCTGCTGGTGATCGTGGCCCAGCATCCCGACACCGCCACCTTGCGATATCTGCAACGCGACCTGCTGGCGACCTCGGCGCCGCCTGGCCAGCATCCAACACTGCGTGCGCTGGAAGCGACGGTGATCGCACAAGCCGAAGTGACGCCTTGGCACCATCCAGCGCGGCGCGAGCTGCAGTTCGGCGAATGGCTGCGGCAGGACATCCTTGCCGGCATCCTGGAACCGCCCATGCAGGATCCCGATCTCGCCATCCTCCTGACCACGGCCCGTCAGCACAGCATCGCCCTGCATGGCCCCGCCCTCGCCGAACTGCTGCCGCCAGTGCCAGGACAGGACTTCAAGCAGGCGTTGACTGACACCCTGGCGCTATGGAACACCGCAGACGACTGGCATGGCGAGGAAGCCAACATCGTTCTCACATTGGCGCGCCTCTGGTACAGCGCCCAGACCGGAAACATCGCGCCGAAGGATGTCGCCGCGAAGTGGCTGCTGCAGCATCTTCCAGAGCAGCATCACGCCGTTGTCAGGCAGGCGTGGCAGGCGTATCTCGCGCCGACCGGCAGTACCCTCCGTTGGCCTGCCGCGCCACTGGCCGCATTCATTCATGCAGCCAAGGCACGCATCACCGAGATCCTGCAGGCGGGCAGCCGCTGAGTCGCCAACAAGCGACCTTTGCCGCATCATTGCCCGGCCTCCCTCCTTCCCGGATACGCAGATGACCAGCAGCGAAAAAGTCCAAGGCCCGGCATCGTATTTCCCGTCCATCGAGAAGACGTACGGCAAGCCGGTAAAGCACTGGCTGCAGCTGCTGGACACGGTCAAGGACAAGAAACACATGGAGCAGGTGGCCTTCCTCAAGGAACAGCACAACATCAGCCACGGTCATGCCAACGCACTGGTCGCTTACCAGCGGGCACAGAACGGAAGCTGACAGGCCCCAGCATGCGATACGCGCATGCTTCTCCCTGACAAGAATCCCGCCATGCAACCCACCCTCATCGAGCGTCCAGCCTTCACCGTCATCGGCATGGAAGCGATCTTCCGCGACGGCGAGGATGGCTACGCCGAACTCTGGCAACGCTTCATCCCGCGCGAAGATGAAGTTACAGGCAAGATCGATCCGGTCGTCAGCTACGGTGTTTGCATACCCCAGGCCGACCGCACGCTGCGCTACATCACCGGTTTCGAGGTGAGTGAGGAAGCGGTCATCCCAGAAGGCATGGTCCGCTTCCAGGTTCCCGCACAACGCTATGCCGTTTATACCCACACTGGCACTGCGCCGCAGATCAGCGCAACGTTCCAGGAAATCTACGATCACCTGCTGGCCGATCACGGCCTACAAGCAAAAGACGGCGTTGACCTGGAATGCTACGACGCACGCTTTGACGATCCGTTCGATCCGGAATCGCAGATGGAACTGCATATCCCGATCCATTGATCGACAAGCCAGGCAGCTTGCTCGCCGACTCCTGTTCTGGGAGTACGGGAGTTTCAGCAGCTCCATGCACTCCGGCCAAGCAGAGCGAACAGGCGCCTCTCGGCGCCCGTTTCGCATGCGCCCCCGCATCAGCCGCGATGGATGGAAACCCCACCATCCACCAACATCGCCGCGCCAGTCATGAATGACGACTGGTCCGAGGCAAGGAACATCGCCGCCGCCGCCAATTTGCGCGGATCAGCAATACGCTTCAATGCATGCAACTGTGCCACCTGCGCCATCGCTTCGGGCGAGCCATTCATTTCATGCGCCATCGGGGTATCGGTGCCGCCAGGCAACAAGGCATTGACCCGTAGACCCTGCGGTCCGAACTCCGACGCCAATGCCTGGGTCAGGCCGATGATGCCGGACTTGCTGGCCGCATAAGCCGCAGCACCGGCGAAACCCACCGTATGCCCGACAAAAGTTGAAGTGAATATCAGGCTGCCAGCACCGCCGCGCAGCATCGCCGGCACCTGATGCTTGGCAGCCAGGAACATCGCGGTGAGGTTGGTGTCCAGCGTGCGCTGCCAATCGGCCAGCGCCAGCTCCGCTGTCGGTCCCAACGGCCCCATCGTACCGGGATTGTTGAAGGCCACGTCCAGCTGACCGTACTGGTCCAACGCCAACGCGACCAAGGCCTTTGCATAGCCTTCTTCGCAGACATCGCCTGCAAGGCACACCGCACTGCCACCGTTGTTTCCAATCTCCTCCACCAGCCGATCCAACTCGGCGGCACGGCGCGCACCCAGCACAAGCGCCGCGCCTTCGGCGGCGAACAGCAATGCCGCAGCACGGCCAATGCCGGAACTGGCGCCGGTGATGATCACGACCTTACCCTGCAGCTGCATCATGTAAGCTCCACTCAACCAAGGAACTGCATGCTGCACCCACGATGGCAGCGCCGCCCGCCAGAATCGGACGCCAAAGCCCTCGGGCCAGACCCGCAACCGGCATCAATGCACGAGGACGGCCCTCACGCCGCAGGAAATGAGATGAGCGACTTCACCGATGTGCGCTTCACCCTCGCCGTGCAGGATTTGGCCAAATCCACCGACTACTACGCTTCCGTGCTCGGCCTGCAGATGGACTTCGCCGCATCCGGCTGGAGCTTCATGTCGCGCGGCAGCTTCCGGGTGATGCTGGGCGAATGCAGCGATGCCGTTCCAGCGCAGGCGCTGGGGGACCACTCATGGTACGGCTATGTGACAGTCTCCGATGCCGCGGCACTGTTCGGGGAGTACCGGGCAGCCGGGGCCGACTTCACCCAGGTACTTGCCGACAAGCCCTGGGGCATGCGTGAATTCGGCGTCCGCACCATCGACGGCCACCGCCTGATGTTTGGCCAGGAGCTGTAGCGCAACACGCTGGTACGGGCCCGAGGAAGTTCCGTGTGACAACGCGCAGCATCTGATCAGGAATCACCCGCATGCAGTGGATTGATGATCTTGAAGTAGAGGCCTGGAATACCGTGATCGAAGAACTGGTCTGGCACCTGCGCAACGGCCGCACGCCGACCACCATCACCCGCCAGTTCGAGCCCGAACGTGGTATCGCATTCCGCTTCAGCAGCGCGCCGCCCTGTTTCCTGGCCATCACCGATACCGCGCTGGAGCATCATTGGAAGGATGCCGTCGCCATCATCGGCCGCTTCCCACAGCTCAATGCCACCCGCCTGCATTGCAGTTCCGCTGATCCGGCGACGCCACGTCGCAGCCCCGCCTAGTTCGCCCCCTGGCGCAGACGCAGGCTGCCCAGCAGCTGATCCCATACCTGCAAGGCCTCTTCATCGGTGGCGAACGCCTGCGCCGCTTCCGTGCTCAACTGCAGCGCAAGGAAGGGGCGTTGCAAAGACTCCGCCTCACCTTGAAATTCCCACAGGAAACGGTATCCGCCGCCATCGCGATCCCCGCTGCGGACCAGCAGTTCTTCGCCCTCCAGGCCGTTCACGTTGCGCCGGCCGACACGCAGTGGCCGCGTGTCTGATGGCAGCGCAGCTGCACGTTGCAACAGCCCAACATCCGCCCTGCCCACCACGCGTGACATCACGCTCAACCGCGCCTCCGCGCGGCCGGGAACCTGCAGCGCGACAGTCAGCTCCTCGGTGTTAATGCGTGCACCATCGATGAACCCCGAATCGACGCAGAATCCAGGCCCGGCTGGCAATGCGGCCGGATCCCGGTAGTGGATGCGGGGACGCAGCGCACGAAGGTTCTCGATCGCAGCAGGACGCCTTGTCGCATCCGTCTGCGCACTGATCAGGAACATCACATGATGGAGGGGATCAAAAACATAAAGCTCCTGCAACTGCCCCGCCCGACTGCTGTCGCTGAGCCAGGAAGTCTGCACCACCGCATCCGCGTCCAGATAAGTACTACCTACCCACATGGCATCACCCGCGCGGTGCCGCCCGTCCCGCAGCGCTGCCTCGCGTGTAGCCAGCGCCTGCTGGAAATCGGCGCGGGATGCCAACTGCCTTGTGGTAATCCGCTTACCCGCATGGATGTAAGCGGGTTGCATTGCAGGCACCAACGGCGCGTCGATCAGGAACCGGCCTATACAGTTGGTCTGCACCGGAGCTGTAGCCTGTCCAACCTGCGCAACGGCATCCGCCGTCTGCGTCGATATCAGCAGCGCGGCGAGCGCAAGACTACAAATGCGGCGCCGGAGGCGCTGTTCTGTCATTGAAGTCACGGCATTGTGCTCCATGCACCGTCCTGTTCGGAATCCAGCAACCCGCAGCGTCATCACCCTGGCTGCAGAGATGAAACCATGCAGGGCATGGAATTCCATGCCCTGCAGATCTTACTCCTGGAGCTTACCGGCATGCGCCCAGGCGGGAATCATCCTCCCCGGCGCACGCCGTTGCTTTGATTCAGGCCAGGTCTGGATGCCGGTCGACCAGTCCCTGCTTGCGGCGCTCCAACTCCGACAGCTTCGTCTGCAGGTCATTGATCTCACCATCAAGCTCTTCAACGCTGGCTTCGATGTGATCGTAGGCCTCCTGCAGCAGCTCCCGCGCCTCGCGGCGGCTGCCTGCATTGGGCGTATCGCCACGCATCGGCTTGTTGGCGGTCTCGTGCATGAAGTACGCGGTTACCAGGCCAATCAGCGCCACCACCATCAGGTAGTACGCCGGCATCATCAAGTCGCCAGTGGATTCCACCAACCATGCAGCAAGCGTCGGTGTCACGCCGGCGATGATCACCGAAATATTGAATGCACTGGCCAGTGCGCTGTAACGCACGCGCGTCGGGAACATCGCCGGCAGGGTCGCTGCCATCACACCGATCAGGCAGTTCAACAGCACCGCCAGCAACAACAGGCCGACGAAGATCCAACCGGTGTTTCCGCTGGTGATCAGGTGGAACGCCGGAATCGCCGCAACCAGCAAACCAAGGCTACCGGCGGCGATGAACGGCCGGCGGCCGATGCGATCACTGGCCATGCCAACAAACGGCTGCACGAACAGCATGCCCACCATCACCACGATGATGATCAGCACACCATGGTCTTCGGAGTAATGCAGGTTGTGCGACAGGTAGGTAGGCATGTACGTCAGCAACATGTAGTAGGTGACGTTGGTGACCAGCACGATACCCACACAGACCAGCAACGACCGCCAGTATTTGGTCACGATTTCCTTGAAGGATATCCGCGGCGCGCTGCCGACGGCGTCCTGGTCCTCTTTCTCCATGCGCTCCAGCTGCTCGGTGAAGGCCGGCGTTTCCTCCGCTGCGTGACGCAGGTACAGGCCAATCAAGCCCAGCGGCGCGGCGAGGAAGAACGGAATACGCCAACCCCACTCCAGGAACTGTGCTTCACCAACGATGCTGCTCAGCAATACCACCACGCCGGCACCGGAAACGAAGCCGATGATCGAGCCGAAGTCCAGCCAGCTGCTGAGGAAGCCACGGCGCCGGTCCGGTGCGAACTCGGCAACGAATACCGCGGCACCGGTGTACTCGCCACCGACGGAGAAGCCCTGCGCCAGTTTGCACAGCAGCAATAGGATCGGCGCGAGTATGCCGATGCTTTCATACGATGGAATCAAGCCGATGCAGAAGGTACTGACCGCCATCAGGATGATGGTTGCCGACAGCACTTTCTGCCGGCCGAATTTGTCCCCCATGACCCCAAAAAACACGCCGCCCAGCGGACGCACCAGGAACGGCACCGAGAACGTTGCGAGCGCAGCGATGGTCTGCACGCTGGGCGACGCTTCCGGGAAAAACACCTTGCCCAAGGCATAGGCGACAAAGCCGTACACACCAAAGTCAAACCACTCCATCGCATTACCCAACGCGGCGGCGGTGACTGCTTTTTTTACTTTTGCCTTATCGATGACGGTGATGTCTTCGATTTGCAGCGGCTCATTGCGGATAGTGGATTCACCTGTAGACATGACAGGACCAGTCCTCCCGTTACTGAGTTGATTGCGTGCTTGGCCTTGGCTTGCATGAGTTCGCGCAGGCCGTAATGCGCACGAAGGAATGCCCCGCGGCAAGGCCACGGGAACGGTCGGGGACAGAAAAAACCGGGATCATCCCGGTAAAGGCGTAGTGCCGGCTGTCCAAGCATCAACAGGCAGGGTGCCTGTGCGTAGTCGCTGAATGATGCTGAGCCGGCGTATTCTACGCGAACAGCTGTTAAGGCTTGTTAAAGACGCAGCTGCAGCGATGTCATGCAGACCTGCAGCGCACTTCGCTTCAACGATGAATGCGGCGATACACGCCTAATAGCAGCACGATGAGGCCTGTTATAGCGCAGCCCACTGCGTAGCAGATGATGTCGCCCCATGAAAACGTGTTACCGATGATCGTGTACATCACATCGCCACGCATATAGCCAAGCCGCTCTGCGACGTGGAAATACTGGGCGAATTCGATGCCACAGGCGAACACGAACACCATCAACAGGACCAGATAGTCGTTGATGCGCAGTACGCTGCGGATCATCGAATAGAGCAACACCACCACCAGCACATCGCCGAGATAGGCACGCACCCAGGACACATGCGGCAGGCGCGTGGCGATGAACACTTCCATCGCAAACACCAGCATCGCCAGCAGCAGATACCAACCACTGATTGCAAAAAAACCGGCTCGCTTGGCAGTGATCGGCAGCGGATCAGCGCCAGTTTGCATTTGCACCCCAGAATTCCACGGCACGGGCATAGGCGGCACGATCAATCGGCACACCGGAGCCACCTTCCTCAACACCCAGCGCGTTGCGCATCATGGTGATGGGCGCCATCGGGATTTCTTCAGCCGTGGCGGTATACAGGCAACCGACGACGCCCCAGTCGGCCTCGATCGGCGAACCTTCCTTCTCCAGCTGTTCGCGGCTGTAAAGGATGACTACCAGGTAATTGGCTACCGGCGGCTCCACACCCTCAAACCAGCGCACCAATACCGGCAGCTCCTCGCGACTACGCGCCTCATAGCCGGAACACAGCAGGTGCCGGTTCTGTTCGCTGACCGGTACGGTCAGGCAGCGGGTGCTGGTCCAGTTCCTGTAGACATGCAGCTTGCAGAACGGCGCATAACCATCGAGCACCTTGTCGGCAGCATGCGTGTTCAAGTGCTGCTCGAATTCCTCGGCGCTGCAGTCCTGGATGGTATTGGCGCGCGGCGTGCGCGGAAACAAACGGGTACGTGCAAACAGCGTCAGGTAGATGGACATCATCGCTTCCAGCAAAGGAGGGCGACATTGTCGGCGATCAATGCGAAGACCGGAACCATCGCACGAACGCCCACTGCATGCAGTGGGCGTCCCGGATCCATCTCAGGCCTGCGCCTGCGCCTCGTTCTCGGCGACATCCATCGACGGCGTGCGCCAACCGGAGTTGACGCCCCATAGATAGAACACGATGCCAATCACCGCCACCAGCAGCAGGTCCCAGCCATAGCCAAGGTAACCCGCGCCACCGAATGCCGTGCTGCCTGCCCATGACACCAGCGCCAGCAGCGGTAGATAGCAGATCAGCCACATTGCGCCTTTCAGCTGGCGGCCGAAATCATGCCAACCAATCTTGCGCTGGTAATAGATGTACACAGGCAGGGCGACGACCATCAGCAGGATGATTTCGCCGGTCAGCGGCCAGCGTGCCCAGTACAGCAGCTCAGTCGCCATCACGAAGGCCACGCCCGCCAATACCGGCAATGCGACCACCCGCAACGGACGATGCAGGTTGGGCGCGGTGCGGCGCAGTGACATCACGCTGATCGGCCCGGTCATGTACGAAATGACGGTGGCCACCGAGATCACCGCCGCCAGCGTGCCCCAGCCACGGAAGAAGAACAGGAACAGGAACGACACCGCCAGGTTCAACCACATCGCCGGGCGTGGCACGCCCCAGCGCGGATGGATGTTGCCCAGCACCTTGGGTGCGGTGCCGTTCTGCTGCATGCCGTAGATCATGCGCGCAGTTGTTGCGGTATAGGTCATGCCGGTACCGCTGGGGCTGACGAAGGCATCGACGTACAACAGCATCGCCAACCAGTGCAGGTTGAGGATCAGGGCCAACTGCGCGAAAGGCGAACGGAAGTCGATGCCATGCCAGCCGTGCTCGGCCAGCATCTGGCTCGGCACCGCGCCGATGTAGGCCACCTGCAGCAGTACATAGATCACTGCCGCCAGCAGGATCGAGCCGACCACCGCGAACGGAATGCTGCGACCGGGGTTGCGCGCCTCACCGGCCAGATTCACCGGGCTCTGGAACCCGTTGAAGCTGAAAACGATGCCGGCGGTGGCAATCGCGGTGAGGATGGCGGAGAAATCCAGGATCGGCGTGCCCGGCCCTTTCAATCCAACCGAGAAGTTTTCGGAGTGGAAGCCACTGGCAATCAAGGCCACACCGGTCAGCGTCGGCACGACCAGCTTGAACAGGGTGATGGCGCTGTTGGAGTGCGCGAACAGCTTCACGCTCCAGAAGTTGATCAGGAAATAGACGACCACCAGCATCGCTGCGATCAACAGGCCGGCATGGCTGAGCTCGCCCATTCCACCGGGCTGCTGCACGTACATGTCCTGCGCCCACTGCCAAGGCCACGACGCCATGTACTGCACCGAAGCCTCGGCCTCGACCGGAATGACCGAGACGATGGCGATCCAGTTGGCCCAGGCGGCAATGAAGCCAACCAGCGAACCATGCGAGTAATGGCTGTAGCGCACCATGCCGCCGGATTCGGGGAACATCGCACCCAGCTCGGCATAGGTAAGGGCGATGGTGAGGATGATGGCTGCACCCAGCACCCACGCCCAGATCGCGCCGGGGCCAGCCAGGCCGGCGGCGCGCCAGGCGCCGAACAGCCAACCCGAGCCGATGATCGAGCCCAGGCCGGTAAGCATCAGGGCAATGGGGCCGACGTCGCGGCGGATGGCGCTGGATGCGGTCATGCTGGCTTTCCAGTTGAGGCGGCGCCGGAGTGGCGCTGGTGTTGGATCATCGCAAACCGAACGTTAAGCCGAGCGTCGTTTTTGCTGGTTGGGTGTTGCTGCCAGAACCGGCATAGCCGGAGGATCGTTTCCGTTCACTGAGATGCCGAAAGCGGCAAATACCTTGCCCCTCCCTTGCGCCGAAGGCGCAGGGGAGGGTTGGGGAGGGGTACTCTTCGCAGGAGGCTCGACCTTCAAACGGTTCTGGCTTGGTGCTTCCAATTCTGCGCTCAAGCGAAGTGCCGGAGGTCAAAAGCCAAGAGCAACAGCTGACAGCAAAAGCACCCCTCCCCAACCCTCCCCTTGCCTGCGGCAAAGGGAGGGGGCGTAGTGCCGAGCCATGCTCGGCAGGAAGCCTCCCGCTGGCACATGCAGGAGCGGCGCGAGTTTCTAGTGAACATCGCCCTCATCGCACACAAATCTACGACGCAACTCCGACAGCAGCCAACCGACAGTGACAACACTCCCTCGCAAATGACTGCCATGTCGCCTACCGATTCACTCAGCAATTCACTCAGCAAGGTCCCTGCCATCACCCTCGGCTTCTGGATCATCAAGATCCTCGCCACCACCTTGGGCGAAGTCGGTGGGGATGCCGTCACCATGTCGATGAACCTCGGCTACCTGATCGGTACAGCGCTGTTTGCCACGGTCTTCGCCATCGCAGTGTTCGCACAGATCCGCTCGCCCAACTTCCGGCCTTGGGTCTATTGGTTCGCCATCATCGCCAGCACCACGGTCGGCACCACCCTGGCCGACTACGTTGATCGTTCGCTGGGCATCGGCTATACCGGCGGCACCACGCTGCTGCTGGCCTTGCTGTTGGGCACCCTGTTCGCCTGGCATCGCAGTACCGGCAGCATCTCGGTCACCCAGATCAATTCGCCGCGCAGCGAGCTGTTCTATTGGCTGACCATTACCTTCTCGCAGACGCTGGGCACGGCGCTGGGCGACTGGGCGGCGGACACCCAGGGCTTGGGCTATACCGGCGGCATCGCCTTGTTTGGCGGGCTGCTGGCGGTGGTTGCAGTGCTGTACTTCTGCAGCCGCATCTCCCGCACTGCCCTCTTCTGGTCGGCCTTCGTCCTGACCCGGCCGCTGGGCGCGGTGGTCGGCGACTTCCTTGACAAGCCCTTGGATCACGGCGGCCTGGCCCTGAGCCGCTATACCGCCACGGTCGTTCTGCTACTGGCCATCGTCGCCTGTATCACCCTGCTGCCACAGCGTCCGGCCCACCACGCCCACTGAGATTGCTCCGCCCTGCTGCGGTCTCGGCTGAAACCATTGCACATCCATCTTGATGGAGAGATATAATCACCGGCATCCCGTCAGACCCGGCCGCTTCCGATGACCGCGCTCAGCTTCGAGTTCTACCCACCCAAGACCGACGACCAGCGCGCCCAGTTGGACCGCACCGCCGCCAAGCTCAAGGGCCACGCGCCGGAATACGTGTCGTGTACCTTCGGTGCCGGCGGCTCGACCTTGAGCTACACCTCCGAGACCGTGCGTCACCTCAACCAGCACCACGGCCTGCAGGCGGCACCGCACCTGTCCTGCGTCGGCGGCACCCGCGAGGAGATCCGCGAGCTGCTCAAGCTCTACCGCGCCATCGGGGTGAAGCGCATCGTCGCCCTGCGCGGCGACCTGCCCTCGGGCATGGGCTTCCCCGGCGACCTGCGCTACGCCTCCGAGCTGATCGCCTTCATCCGTGCCGAGCACGGCGATGCCTTCCGCATCGAGGTCGGCGCCTATCCGGAAACCCACCCGCAAGCCAGCGACGCACTGACGGATCTGCGCCATTTCAAAACCAAGATCGATGCTGGCGCTGATGCTGCCATCACCCAGTATTTCTACAACCCCGACGCCTATTTCCATTTCGTCGATGCCGCACGCAAGCTGGGCGTGGACGTGCCGATCATTCCAGGCGTCATGCCGATCTCCAACTTCAGCCAGCTGCGCCGTTTCTCCGAACAATGCGGCGCGGAGATTCCGCGCTGGATCAGCAAGCGCATGCAGGCCTATGGCGACGATGCCGAATCGGTACGCAGCTTCGGCGCCGACGTGGTTGCCGGGCTGTGTGAGCGCCTGATCGCCGGCGGCGCACCGTCACTGCATTTCTACACGCTCAACCTGGCCAAGCCGACCAATGCCGTGCTGGAACGCATCGGCCACAACTGAACCGTCATCACTTCCTGCGTGCACAGCCAGCCGCTACCCTTGGCCGATGCGCCTGCTGTTGCTCCTGCTGCTCACCTGCTCCGCCCTGCCGGCATTCAATGCGCGCGCGCAGCAGATCAACCGCTGCACCAATGCGCAGGGACAAACCGTCTATGGTGACAAGCCCTGCGAGGTGATGGGCGCGCGTGCACGCCTGCTGCCGAATCCACGCGCGGTTGGCAGCAGCGGCTTGTACCGCGACAGCTGCGCACGTCGTCTCAGCGAAGTGGTAGCGCAGATCCAATCGGCTGCCGATGCGCGCGATCCCAATCGTCTGTCGGGCATCTATCTGTGGACCGGGCTTTCCAATGCCGCCGCGACCCGGGTCATGGACAGGCTGGATGAGATCGTGCAACGGCCGCTGATCGACATCGCGCCGGTGTTTCCGGAGGCGCCGGCCTATGTCCCCGCGCCGCCCGAGCCATTCACCTATACCGACGGCACGCCGGTCGATCCTGCCCAGGCGGACGGCAGCAGTGGCTATCCGGATGTGCAGCCGATCAGCAATGCCAGCAGCGGCCCACGTCGCCCGATCGCCTTGCGCCTTGAGCAGACCCTGCCGCGCAGCGCCACGCCAACGCGGACCATCCTGCACCTGCGTCGCCAATACAACTGCTTCTGGATCACCCTGTAAGCGCCAGCCGACGCCGCCAGCGGCTCAGGCCTGCGGCCACAACGCGCGAATCGCGGCGACACCCAAGGCACCATGGCGACGCGCGGTATCGACATCACCAGCACCCATGCCGCCAATGGCATAGATCGGCAGCGAGACCCGCTCACGCAGTTCAACAAAGGCATCCCAGCCCAGGCCGGCGGCCTCGGGATGGCTGGCCGTTGCCTGCACGGGTCCCAGCACCGCGAAATCACAGCCCAGTCGTTGCGCAGCCTGCAGTTGTGCGAGGTCGTGGCAGGACGCGGCCACCAGCACTGACGCCGGTAGAGGCCGTGCCTGCAACTGCACCAGCTGCTCGCTGCCCAGGTGCACACCCACACCCAGCTCGCTGGCCAGGGCGATGTCACGATTGATCAGTATCTCGACCTGCTTGCCGAAGCGTTCGACCACGGCTCTGGCCAAAGCCTGGCGCTGCGCTGACAGCGGCGTTCGCAGTTGCAAGCGGCGGATGCCGCCGGCAACGGCGGCCTCGATCGACGCCAGCCAGGCGTCCTCGCCCTCAGTCGGCTCCGGCGTGACCAGGTAATGGCTGGGCTGGCGCAATGCCGCCACCACCGGCAGGTCGGCTGGCGGCATGGAGTAGCGCGACAGCTTGTCCGGGGTCACCCAGGTGATGGCCTGGCCTTCGCGGCCACGCGCCGTGCCTTTCCACTGGCACACGCGGCGTACTTCCAGGCGCAGGCGCTTGTCTGGATAGATCTGCGGCACATCCATCACCCAGTCGCCGATCTCGGCCTCGATGCCCAATTCCTCGCGCAGCTCCCGCACCAGCGCCTGCTCCGAGGTCTCGCCGGGCTCGCGCTTGCCGCCGGGAAACTCCCACAGCCCGGCCATGTCGCTGTCGCCGGTGCGCCGGTTGAGCAGGATGCGACCGCGCGCGTCGGTGATGACGGCGGCCACGACGTGGATCGAGCGTGAAGGAGATATCATGGCCTGAGCATGCCGAAAACAGGGCTGTTGGTGCAATCGTTCGTTGAGCCCCTGTGGTGCCGAGCCATGCTCGGCAGGGAGCTTGCCAGCGATGCATCGGACAGGTCATCGGCTTCGCGGCTTACGCCGCTCCCACAAAAACCTGCCAGCCTGTAGTGCCGAGCCATGCTCGGCAGGGGCACTACCGGTGAAGCCCATGCCGAGCATGGCTCGGCACTACAGGGGC
>NZ_JBSPUF010000005.1:163139-262127 GCF_056861425.1 Stenotrophomonas sp. 21LCFQ19
CCCCCCCGCCCCCCCCCCCCCCCCGCCCCCGCCCCCCCCCCCCCCCCACCCCCCCCCCCCCCCCCCCCCCCCACTACAGGGGCAGATGCCCAAAAAAAGCCCCGCACTTGGCGGGGCTTTCCATCAGTTCAGTTGACCGTGGCAGTGCTTGTACTTCTTGCCACTTCCGCACGGACACGGGTCGTTGCGGCCGACCTTGGGCGCGTTGGCCTCGTCGATCACCTCCGCTGCTTCCTCGTCGGCGCTGTAGCCGCCGTTGTCCTGGTGCTGGAACTGCGACATCTGCAGGCGTGCTTCGGCCTGCTGGCGCTCCAACTGCTCCATTGCCGCTACTTCTTCCTCGCTGCGCACGCGCACGCGCGACAACATGGTGATTACTTCGCGCTTGACGTCCTCCAGCATCTGCGAGAACAGCTCGAAGGCCTCCTTCTTGTACTCCTGCTTGGGCTGCTTCTGCGCGTAACCACGCAGGTAGATGCCCTGGCGCAGGTAATCCATGCGGGCCAGATGCTCCTTCCAGCTCTGGTCGAGCACGGTCAGCATCACGTGCTTTTCCAGTGCGCGCATGGTCTCGGCGCCAACCGCCGCTTCCTTCTGCGCGAAATGCTCGTCCACGCGGTCGATGACCTTCTGCACGATCGCCTCGGCATCCAGTTCTTCGTGCGCCTTGACCAGGCCAACCACGTCCATCTCCACGCCGAACTCGCCTTCCAGCGTGGCCTGCAGGCCCTGCAGATCCCACTGCTCGTCCACCGAGTTCGGCGGCACGAAACGGGAGACCAGGTCATAGATCACGTCGCCGCGGATGCCGTCGATGTTTTCCTTGACCGACTCGGCGTCCAGCAGCTCATCGCGCTGGCCGTAGATCACCTTGCGCTGGTCGTTGTTGACGTCGTCGAAGTCGAGCAGGTTCTTGCGGATGTCGAAGTTGTGCGCTTCAACCTTGCGCTGTGCCTTCTCGATCTGGCGGCTGACCATGCGGTCTTCGATGACGTCGTCTTCCTTCATGCCCATCATGCGCATCGCCTTCTGCACCCAGTCAGAGGCGAAGATGCGCATCAGGTTGTCTTCCAGCGACAGGTAGAAACGGGACGAACCCGGGTCACCCTGACGACCGGAACGGCCGCGCAGCTGGTTGTCGATACGGCGCGATTCGTGACGTTCGGTGCCGACGATGTGCAGGCCGCCAGCCGCCTTGACTGCCTCGTGGCGTTCCTGCCACGCCGCCTTCAGTGCGGCCTTCTGCTCGTCGCTGATGTCTTCACCCAGCTCGTGCAGTTCGGTTTCCAGCGAGCCGCCGAGCACGATGTCGGTACCACGGCCGGCCATGTTGGTGGCGATGGTGACCGAGCCCGGACGACCAGCGTTGGCGACGATGGTCGCTTCGCGGTCATGCTGCTTGGCGTTGAGCACTTCGTGCTTCACGCCAGCCTTGCGCAGGTGCTCGGACAGCATTTCCGAGGTTTCGATCGAGGTGGTACCCACCAGCACCGGCTGGCCGCGCTTGGCGCATTCTTCAATGTCGGCCAGCACCGCGTTGAACTTGCCCTTGCGATTGAGGAACACCTGGTCCGGGTAGTCCTTGCGCACGGTCGGCTTGTTGGTCGGGATGACCAGCACTTCCAGGCCGTAGATGCTCTGGAACTCGAACGCTTCGGTATCGGCCGTACCGGTCATGCCGGACAGCTTCTTGTACATGCGGAACAGGTTCTGGAAGGTGATGCTGGCCAGCGTCTGGTTCTCACGCTGTACCGGCACGCCTTCCTTCGCTTCCACCGCCTGGTGCAGGCCGTCGGACCAGCGACGGCCGGCCAGGGTACGGCCGGTGAATTCGTCGACGATGACGACTTCGCCATCACGCACGATGTAGTCCACGTCACGCTGGTAGATGGCGTGCGCGCGCAGGGCGGCGTTGAGGTGGTGGACGACGGTCAGGTTCTGCGCGGCGTACAGGCCGTTGTCGTTGTCCGCACCGATGATGCCGGCTTCGCGCAGCAGCTCTTCGGCGTGTTCCATGCCGGCTTCGGACAGGAAGACCTGCTTGCCCTTCTCGTCGACCCAGTAATCGCCCTCGCCTTCCTCGGTTTCCTGCTTGACCAGGCCCGGCACCACGCGGTTGACGCGGATGTACAGCTCGGGGGAATCGTCGGCCGGACCGGAGATGATCAGCGGGGTACGCGCCTCATCGATCAGGATGGAGTCGACTTCGTCGACAATGGCGTAATGCAGGCCGCGCTGGTAACGGTCGGCGCGGGTCAGCGCCATGTTGTCACGCAGGTAGTCGAAGCCGAATTCGTTGTTGGTGCCGTAGGTGATGTCGCTGCCGTAGGCCTCGCGCTTGTCGCTGTGCGGCATGCCCGGGTAGACCACTCCGACGCTCATGCCCAGCCAGTTGTACAGCTTGCCCATCTGCGCCGAGTCGCGGCGGGCCAGGTAGTCATTGACCGTGACCACGTGCACGCCCTTGCCTTCCAGCGCGTTGAGGTAGACCGGCAGCGTTGCCACCAGGGTCTTGCCTTCACCGGTACGCATTTCGGCGATCTTGCCCAGGTGCAGGACCATGCCGCCGATCAGCTGCACGTCGTAGTGGCGCATGCCCAGCACACGCTTGGAGGCTTCGCGGCAGACCGCAAACGCTTCCGGCAGCACCTTGTCCAGGGCTTCGCCAGCGGCGATGCGCTCACGGAACTCGGGGGTCTTGGCCTTCAGCTGGTCATCGGAGAGCTTCTGGATCTCCGGCTCCAAGGCATTGATCTTGGCGACGATACGGTTGAGCTGGCGAAGCTGGCGCTCGTTACGGCTGCCAAAAACGCGGGTAAGCAGGCTGTTGATCATTGAAGGAACCGGTTTGAATGAAATGCCGTGCGACCTGGCTCACCCCCTGGGTTCACCGGTCACAAACGAAACAGGGCGCAATGCGCCCTGTCGATGGCAACGCCTATTGTAGCTTGGGGCGAACGCTTGGGATTCAAGCTCCCCAAAACAAGTCAGCCGAAGCTGACTTGCCACCCATCAGCCACGGCTGAGCCGGCCGACCGGCGTATTGCCGCCCTCGCCGAGGAATTTGCGCGGATTCATCACCACGCCGTTCTGCCAGACCTCGAAATGCACGTGGGCGCCGGTCGAGCGACCGGTGGAGCCGGCCTTGGCCACTTCCTGACCAGCCCGCACCAGCCCGCCTTCGCGCACGGTCAGGCGCGAGTTGTGCGCATACAGGGTCTTGTAGCCGTTGCCGTGGTCGATCTCGACCACATTGCCGTACCCACCCTTCACGCCTGAGAAGCTGACCACACCGTCGGCCACGGCCAGCACCGGGTCGCCAACGCGGGCGTGGAAGTCCATGCCCTTGTGGTTGCCAACACCGCGGCCGAACGGGTCGGCACGGCCACCGAAGCTGGAGGTGACGTAGGTGTTGCGGATCGGCATGCGCGAGGGCACGGCGTTCTGTTCGAGCTGGTGGTCGAACAGCAGCGATTCCATCACCGACAACTGCTTGCCTGAAGCAGCGAACCGCTGCTCCAGCACCTGTAAGTCGGTGTTTACCGCGCTGACCGGGATGTCCTGGGTCGGGCCGGGTTCGCCTTCACCCATACCCGGGGTTTCCTGGAAGTCGAACTCGCCGTCTTCCAGCTTGCCCATCTGGGTCAGGCGCTCACCCAGGGCGTTGAGCCGGGTGGCCTGCGCCTGCAGCTCGCCGAGGCGGGCGGCCAGTGCGTTGACCTGGGTCTGCGCATCGGCGCGAACCTTGGCCAGCTCCTGCTGCTGATGGTCAACCTTGGACTGCAGCGCCGCATCGCCGGCCATGCCGATGGCGAAGCTCAGGGCCACGCCCATCAGGCAACCAAGGCCAAGTACGCTACCCAACAGGGCTTGAGGACGATCCTCAAAGAACATCTGAACACGTGAAAACGGCGTCTTGGCCTTTTGTTCACGCGTTTTGATTACGATCTTTTTAAATGTCATTGAAAAATTCTTATGTCAGAGCCGAAATCCAGTGTTCGTTCCCGTTCCGCGCCCAAACAGGCGCTGGAAGCGGCGATGGCGGACAAAGCAGGAAATCCGCTGCGCCGGGCCCTGTGGCTCGATGCGATGGACCGGCAATTGCGCCCCCATTTGCCGCCGGCGCTGGTTAACCGTTGCCGGTTGGCCAATGTGGACGGCGAACACCTCGTTTTTCTCGTCGAATCGCCGGTGTGGCACGCCAAAGTAAGGCTTGCCGAAGACCAGCTGCTCGACGCGGCCCGATCCATCGGGCTGAAGGCCACCCGGGTGACCGTCAAGACTGCGACCGCGTCCGCGCACTCCCCAGTGCGTAACGATCAACGCAGCACAGCAGTAAGCGAAGCCACGCATAAAGGACTGCGTGACGCCTTGGATGCCCTGCAGGATGTCAAATCAACAAAGTCCTGAAGGGCCGCCGGGGGCCTGATCGGCCCCGGCCTCCAACCAGCCGTTCAAAGGACCGGATTGGAGCCAGCAGGAATCCTAGCCGCGGAATGCAGCGAAGGAGTTAGTCTTTTGTTAATTAAAAGTTAAATTCAGGCTGAAAGCCTGATCGGGTTCACACAACGACTACAAATGGGAGTAGTCGTGCTCTGTGAAGGCCACGTCTCTTACGGCCTCACCGCTATTTAACTCAGGCGTAGGCCGGGATGCCGTACTGCACCGGCTCGGGAGCCACCGGCGAGTCGTAGCTGACCCATTCCCAGGCGCTCTGGTCGGCCAGAAGGGCACGCACCAGCTTGTTGTTGAGCGCATGCCCGGACTTGAAGCCCTCGTAGGCGCCCAATACCTGTCCGCCGGCCAGATACAGGTCGCCGATGGCGTCCAGGATCTTGTGGCGGACGAATTCGTCGGTGTAACGCAGGCCGTCGTCATTCAGCACGCGGAACTCGTCGAGCACGATGGCATTGTCCATCGAGCCGCCCAGGCCCAGGTTGCGCTCACGCATGTACTCCAGGTCACGCATGAAGCCGAAGGTGCGGGCGCGCGAGATTTCCTTGATGTAGCCGGCCGTGGAGAACTCGATCTCCACCCGCGACTGCTTGGCCGGGATCATCGGGTGATCGAACTGGATGGTGAAACCCAGTTTGTAGCCTTCATACGGCGAAAAGCTGGCGATCTTGTCGCCGTCGCGCACTTCCACCGTCTTGAGGATGCGCAGGAAGCGCTTGGCCGCGCCCTGCTCGACGATACCCGCCGACTGCAGCAGGAACACGAATGGGCCGGAAGAACCGTCCATGATCGGCAACTCGGCCGAGGACAGTTCGACGATGACGTTGTCCACGCCGAGACCGGCCAGGGCCGACATCAGGTGTTCGACGGTCTGGATCTTGGCACCTTCACAGGTCAGGCCGGTGCACAGGGTGACCTCGGTGACCAGATCGGCACGCGCCGGGACTTCCACCACCGGATCCAGGTCCACCCGTCGGAACACGATGCCATGGTCAACCGGTGCCGGGCGCAGGGTCATGTAGACCTTGTCACCGCTGTGCAGGCCGACGCCGGTGGCGCGGATCGTGTTCTTGAGAGTGCGTTGCTGGATCATGTGTATGTAAGGCCGGAGGGGCCGCGCAGGCGCAGCCAAAGGGACAAACAAGAATAACACGCGTTAACACGCGCCCTTTACAGCGTCAGATTCGGCCGTCAGCTGCCGTCCAGTACCGAAAATATCGCCGGGCCGGCCTTGGCCCGGCGATAAAGGACATGGTCTTTCCATCGGGGTGGACAGCCCCGACGTATCAGCTCTGCATCCAGGAGCCGGCCAGTCCGACCCGCCGCGCCGTTGCCAGCGCAAGCGATGGTCGGGCCTGGATGGCCCCCGCTACCGCATCAGTCAGCCTGGCGGCGCAGGAACGCCGGGATGTCCAGGTAGTCATTCGGCAGCTCTGCAGCAGCCGGCGACGCCGACGGGGTGGAAGCAGACACGGTGTCCGAGCTCGGACGACGCAGGCCCATGCCCATGGTGTGACCCACGGCCTTGGCCACGGCGTCGGCCGGGCTTTCGTACTCGTCGAACTCGGCCTGGCCGGTGGTGGCGTTGCGCACCAGCTTGATCGGGCCGCGCTCGCCCGGACGCTGAGCGTTCTTGGCAACGGCACGGTTCAGGCCGGTGGCAACCACGGTCACCTTGATCTCGTCACCCAGATCCGGATCGATCACGGTGCCGATCACCACGGTGGCGTCTTCCGAAGCGAAGGCATGCACGGTGCGGCCGATTTCGTCGAACTCGCTCATGGTGATGTCGGTGCCGGCGCTGATGTTGACCAGCACGCCATTGGCGCCGGCCAGGTTCACGTCGTCCAGCAGCGGGTTCTGGATCGCGGCTTCGGCAGCTGCCTGGGCGCGGTCATCACCACGTGCGGTGCCGGTGCCCATCATCGCCAGGCCCATTTCCGACATCACGGTGCGCACGTCGGCGAAGTCGACGTTGATCAGGCCCGGACGCACGATCAGATCGGCGATGCCCTGCACGGCGCCCTGCAGCACGTCATTGGCAGCGCGGAAGGCCTGCACCATGGTGGCGTTGCGGCCGAGCACGGTGATCAGCTTTTCATTCGGGATCGTGATCAGCGAATCGACGTGCTGGCTCAGCTCCTCGATGCCCTTCAGCGCCACCTGCATGCGGCGACGGCCTTCGAACGGGAACGGCTTGGTGACCACGGCCACGGTCAGGATGCCCATTTCCTTGGCCAGCTGTGCCACCACCGGTGCAGCACCGGTACCGGTGCCGCCGCCCATGCCGGCGGTGATGAACACCATGTCCGCACCCTGCAGGGCGTCCATGATGCGCTCACGGTCTTCCAGTGCGGCCTGGCGGCCGACTTCCGGGTTTGCGCCTGCGCCCAGACCCTTGGTTACGTTGGTGCCCAGCTGCAGCTGCAGCTTGGCACCACAATTCTTGATGGCCTGCGAGTCGGTGTTGGCAGTGATGAATTCCACGCCATCCACGCTGCTGTTGACCATGTGCGCCACGGCGTTGCCGCCGCCGCCGCCCACGCCAACGACCTTGATCACCGCGTTCGGTGCCATCTTTTCAATCAGTTCGAAATGCGCCATGTCCATGTCCTCTCTATTGCCGTGATTGGTTCGGGCATCCGGGAAGAATCCTTCTCCTTCTGCGCCCGCCCGCACCGGCGAGTTGTTTTAGGTGTACCGCTTCGGGTCGCCCCTGCACGGTGGTTGTTGCTTGCTTCAATGACTGCGTTACTGCACTTCGTCTTGCCTTACTGCTTGCCTTCTGACTGCCTCACTGCCCTACCACCGGTACCGCGCTCAGAACTCGCCGCGGAACCAATTCTTCAATTTGTTGAACATGCTGCCGGCGCGCCCGGTGGGCAGCGACGGGCGACGCGGATGTTCGATCTGGCTGCCCATCAGCAGCAGGCCCACGCCGGTGGCATGCACCGGGTTGCCGACTACTTCGCCAAGGCCGGTGACGTGCTGCGGAATGCCTACACGCACCGGCATCTGCAGCATTTCCTCGGCCAGCTCGACCACGCCTTCCATCTTCGAGGCGCCGCCGCTGAGCACCAGGCCCGCACGCACCATCTCCTCGAAGCCGGAACGGCGGAGCTCGGCCTGCACCATCTCGAAGATTTCCTCGTAACGGCCCTGCACTGCCTGCGCCAGCGAATGACGCGGCATGCGACGCGGCGGGCGATCGCCGACGGATGGCACCTGGATGCTTTCCTCGGCGGTTGCCATCTGCGCCAACGCGCAGGCGTAGCGCACCTTGATCTGCTCCGCTTCCGGGGTCGGCGTGCGCAGCATGTGGGCGATGTCGTTGGTGACGTGGTCACCAGCAATCGGCAGCGATGCGGTATGGCAGATCGCGCCCTGCACGAACACCGCGATGTCGGTGGTGCCGGCGCCGATGTCGACCATCACCACGCCCAGCTCGCGTTCGTCGGCGGTCAGCACCGCCACGCTGGAGGCCAGCGAGGACAGCACCAGATCGTCCACCTGCAGACCGCAGCGCTGCACGCACTTGCTGACGTTTGCGGCTGCAGACTGTGCACAAACCACCAGGTGGGCATGCACTTCCAGGCGCACGCCGGTCATGCCGACCGGATTGCGGATGCCTTCCTGCGAATCGTCCAGCACGTACTCGCGCGGGATCGCATGCAGGATCTTCTGGTCGGCGGGGATGGCCACGGCCTTGGCCGCTTCCAGCACGCGATCCAGATCGCCCCAGCTCACTTCGCCTTCGCGGATCGGGGTGATGCCCTGCGAATTGCGGCACTGCACGTGGTTGCCGGAGATCGAGGCGTACACCGAACGGATCTCGCAGCCGGCCATCAGCTCGGCTTCCTCGATGGCGCGCTGGATCGACTGCACGGTGGATTCAATATCCACCACCACGCCGCGCTTGAGGCCGCGCGATTCGTGCGAGCCGATGCCGATGACCTCGATCGGGCTGCCCGGCGAGTACTCGCCGACCAACGCCACCACCTTGGAGGTGCCGATATCCAAGCCAACGATCAGTGATTTGTCACCCTTGCGGTTCATGTCCTGTCCTGCGTCTGCTTTGTTGCCGGCGGCGGGGTTCCCCAGCTCAGCGTGAATCCATTGGTATAGCGAAGGTCGGCGCGCACGATCGGCACCTGGGTGCGGGTCAACTGCGGCAGCACGCGCACGAAACGGCCCAGGCGCGAGCGCGCATCGTTGCGTCCGATGATCACCTCGGTGCCGTTGTCCAGCCCCAGTGACCAGCTGCCGCGCGCGTCCATCGCGACTTTGCGTACGTCCACACCGGCCGGTGCGAACAGTGCGCGCGAATCGTTGTACAGCTCCACCACTTCGGTGGTCATGCCATCGGGGCCATCGAGTTCGGGCAGCGGCGCGTTCTCCAGGCCATGCGGCACCGCGAACAGACGCCCCTGTTCGGACAGCAGGCGATCCTTGCCCCAGCGCGCAAACGGACGGTGCTCGACGATGCTCACTTCCAGCACATCCGGCCACTGCTTGCGGACCTGCGCGCTTTCCACCCAAGGCAGCTTCTCAACCGCCGCCTGTGCGTCCTGCAACTTCACCGCGAAGAAGCCCGAGCGTGCATATGGAAGCAGGGTTTTCTGCAGGTCTTCCGCCGGCACCCGCTTGAACTCACCGTGCACGCGCAGCTTGGCCAGCGGCCAGCGCTCGGCGCCGACCCAACCGTTGACCACCGCGACCACCGGCAGCACCACCAGGGCGATGGCCAGCAACCAGGCGAGCATGCGCAGGATGGCATTCATCGTGCGCCCTCCCCTGCAGCGCGGCCGCAGGCCACCGTCGCAGCCCGCAGTGCGGTTGCGTGGGTACGGCTCGGCGGCAGCGCGACAGACATCATTCGCCCTTGTTCTCCTTGAAACCTTCGGTGATCACCTGCTGGGCAACGCCGCCGATGTCGCCGGCCCCCATCATCAGCAGCAGGTCACCGTCCTGCAGTACGTCCGGCAGCACCGAGCCCAGGTCGGCGGCATGACCGACCACCACCGGCTCGCTGCGGCCGCGGGCACGGATCGCACGCGCCAACGACTTGGAATCGGCACCGGGAATCGGTGCTTCGCCGGCTGGATAGACCTCGCTCAGCACCAGCGCGTCCACTTCCGACAGCACCGCTGCAAAGGCATCGAACTGATCGCGGGTGCGGCTGTAACGGTGCGGCTGGAAAGCCACCACCAGGCGCTTGTCCGGCCAGCCGCCACGGGCAGCGGCAAACACTGCTTCCAGCTCACGCGGGTGATGACCGTAGTCGTCGATCACGCGCACCTTGGCACCCTTGTGGGTGGTGACTTCGCCCAGGTCGTTGAAGCGACGGCCAACGCCTTCGAACTTCTCCAGTGCCGAGGCGATATCTTCCGGTGCCACGCCCAACTGCCAGGCCACCGCGGCGGCGGCCAGTGCATTGAGCACGTTGTGCTTGCCCGGCAGTGCCAGGGTGACCGGCACGCTGGTGCCTTCCGGCAGGCGCAGGGTGAAGCGCATGCGCGGGCCATCCTGCACCACGTCCTCGGCGCGCACGTCGGCATTGCTGCTCAGGCCATAGCTCATCACGTGACGCGGGGTCTTGGCAGCCAACGCAGCCACTTCCGGATCATCGATGCACAGCACCGCCAGACCGTAGAACGGCAGGCGCTGCAGGAACTCGGCGAATGCTGCCTGCACACGCGCGAAGTCGTTGCCGTAATTCTCAAGATGGTCGGCGTCGATGTTGGTGATCACCGCCACCAGCGGGTTCAACCGCAGGAAGCTGCCATCACTTTCATCGGCCTCGGCCACCAGCCACTGGCCGCCGCCGAGCTTGGCGTTGGCACCGGCCGCCAGCAGCTGGCCGCCGATCACGAAGGTCGGGTCCAGCTTGCCCTCGCTCAGGATCGCGGCGGTCAGCGAGGTGGTGGTGGTCTTGCCGTGGGTACCGGCGACGGCGATGCCGCGACGGAAGCGCATCAGCTCGGCCAACATTGCCGCACGCGGCATGATCGGAATGCGCTGGCTGCGCGCTTCCATCAGCTCGGGATTGTCGTCGCGGATGGCGCTGGAGACCACGATGCAGTCGGTGCCCAGCACGTTGGCGGCGGAGTGACCGCGCATCACGCGCGCGCCCAGCCGCGCCAGACGGCGGGTGGCGGCGTTGTCTGCATTGTCGGAACCGGAGACTTCATAGCCCAGGGTCAGCATCACTTCGGCGATGCCGCTCATGCCGGTGCCGCCGATGCCGACGAAATGCACGCGCGGGAACGCACGGACCAGGTCGGTGGTGTCGTTGAGGCGGCGGATCATGCCAGGCCTCCGGTGTGGCTGGCGCGGGTGCGCGGTGCCGTGTTCATGCTGCTTCCTCAAGAATGATGTCAGCGATGCGTTCGGCCGCATCGACCTTGGCCAACCCACGCGCGGCCTGTGCCATCTGCATGCGGTGGCCGGGAGTGTTTGCCAGCGTGCGCAGCACGCCTTCCAGGTTGGTTGCCAATGCGTCGTCCTGCTTGAGCAGTTCGGCGGCACCGCGTTCGACCAGATATTCGGCATTGCGGGTCTGGTGGTCGTCGACCGCGGCGGCGAATGGCACCAGCACGCTGCCGATACCGACGGCGCACAACTCGGCCAGGGTCGACGCGCCGGAACGGCACACCACCAGATCGGCCCAGCTGTAGGCGGCCGCCATGTCCTTGATGAACATGTCGACGCGGCCTTCCACACCAGCAGCGCGATACGCCTGCAGCGCTTCTTCGTGCAGCTTCTCGCCGCACTGGTGCCAGACCTCGATGGCGACGCTGTCACCCAGCGCGGCCAGGGCCTTGGGCATGGCGTTGTTCAAAGCGCGAGCGCCCTGGCTACCGCCCAGCACCAGCACCCGCATCGGCCCACTGCGACCGGCCAAGCGCTGCTCGGGTGCCGGCAATGCAGCGATCTCGGCACGCACCGGATTGCCGACCACTTCTTCCTTGCCACCGGCAAAGCTGCCCGGGAAGCCGGACAGCACGCGGCGCGCGAAACGCGACAGGATGCGGTTGGTCATGCCCGGCGCGCGGTTCTGTTCGTGCACCAGCAACGGCAGGCCATGCAGGCGGGCGGCGATGCCACCCGGACCGGAGGCAAAACCACCAAAGGCCACCACCGCACGTGGCTTGCGATCACGCAGCACATACCCTGCGCTGCGAATCGCGCGCATCACCCGGATCGGTGCACCCAGCAAGGCCAGCTTGCCCTTGCCGCGCAGGCCGGAGATGGCCAGCGTGTCGACGTGGATGTCGTGCTGCGGCACCAGGCTGGTTTCCATCGCGCCGTCTGCACCCAGCCAGGTGACCGGGATGCCGCGCTCGCGCAGCACCTTGGCCACGGCCAGACCCGGGAAGATATGGCCGCCGGTACCACCGGCCATGATCATCACCGGACGCTGGTCCTTGTTGGTGTTCGAGGAGGCCATTACGCAATCCTCCCGAAGGTCGGCTCGACACGCTGCTGCATGCGGCTGGTGCCACGTGCTGCGCTGCTCTGCGCTGCGGCGGCAACCGAGGTCGCGGTATCCATGCGCGGCTCGACCGGTGCTGCGCCGTGCACTTCGGCAGCGTCAACTTCGACGCCGTCGAGGTCCTCACGGACTTCCTGGCGGCGCACCGCACGGTTGTACTCGTAGGACACGCGCAGCAGCAGGCCCATCGCCACGCAGGTCATCATCACGCTGGAGCCGCCAGAGGAAATCAGCGGCAGGGTCAGGCCCTTGGTCGGCAGCATGCCGAGGTTCACGCCGATCGAGACGAAGGTCTGCAGGCTGATCCACAGGGCGATGCCGAAGGCGATGTAACCGGCAAAGTGGCGACGCATTTCAATGCAGCGCATGCCCAGCCAGAACGCACGGCCAACCAGCAGCACGTACAGGCTGATGATGCCGCACACGCCAAGGAAACCCAGCTCCTCGGCGATCACCGAGAAGATGAAGTCGGTATGCGATTCGGGCAGGTAGTTGAGCTTCTGGATCGATGCGCCCAGGCCCACACCCGTCCATTCGCCACGGCCGATCGCCATCAGCGCGTTGGACAACTGGTAACCCGAACCCAGCTGGTCCTGCCACGGGTCCATGAACGAGGTGACACGGCGCATGCGGTAAGGCTCGAAGATCACCAGTGCGATCAGGCCCGGCAGCAGCAGCAGCACCGGCAGGATGATGCGCTTGATCTGCGCCCCGCCCAGTACCAGCATGCAGGTGGTGATGCCCAGCAACAGCATCGACGAACCAAAGTCGGGCTGCATCAGCAGCAGCACGACCAGCACGCCAACCACGCCGACCGGCTTGAGCATGGCCTGCCAGGTGGCATTGACCTCGTCGCGGAAGCGCACCAGGTAGCTGGACAACCAGACGATGTACAGCACCTTGACCGCTTCCACGGTCTGGAACTTGGAGATACCAAGGTTGATCCAGCGCTGCGCGCCATTGACGCTGCTGCCCAGGCCCGGTACGAACACCACGATCAGCAGGGCGAAGCAGCCCAGCAACAGCAGCTGGTTGTACTTCTCGATTTCCTTCAGCTCCACACGCATCGTCACGCCAGCCAGGACCACGCCGATGGCGATGAAGATCAGGTGGCGGGTGAGGTAATAGAACGGACTCTGCGTCAGCGCGATGGAGCTGGAAGCCACCATCACGACCCCGATCGAAGCCAGCGCCACGGCGGCGCCGAGCAGCCACTTGTCGTAGCTGCCACCGATGGCTTCAAGTCGGGTTGCCTGACGCGAGTAATCGTCCATCAGCGCACCTTTAGCGTTGCCAGGCCGATCAACACCAGCACCACCGAGATGATCCAGAAGCGCACGATCACGCGCGGCTCCGGCCAGCCCTTCAGCTCGAAGTGGTGATGGATCGGCGCCATGCGGAACACGCGCTTGCCGGTGAGCTTGAACGACGCCACCTGGATCATCACCGACAGGGTTTCGATCACGAACACGCCGCCCATGATCACCAGCACCAGTTCCTGGCGCACGATCACCGCGATGGTGCCGAGCACCGCGCCCAGCGCCAGCGCGCCGACGTCGCCCATGAACACCATCGCTGGATAGGTGTTGAACCAGAGGAAGCCCAGGCCCGCACCGGCAATCGCCGCGCAGATGATGACCAGTTCACCGGCACCGGGAATCTGCGGGATCTGCAGGTAGCTGGAGAACACCGCGTTGCCCGAGGCATAGGCGAACACGCCCAGCGCACAGGCCACCAGCACCGTCGGCATGATCGCCAGACCGTCCAGGCCATCGGTCAGGTTGACCGCGTTGGAGAAGCCGACAATCCAGAAATAGGCAATCGCGACGAAGCTGATGCCTGCCAACGGCAGCGCAATCGACTTGAACATCGGGATGTAGAAGGTGAGCTCAGCCGGCACCACCGCGGTCTTGTACAGGAACAGACCGGCGGCCAGGCCGAAGATTGACTGCAGCGCGTACTTCCAACGCGACTTCAAACCATTCGGGTCGCGCTTGGCGATCTTCAACCAGTCGTCGTACCAGCCGATCGCACCGAAGCACAGCATCACCACCAGCACCAGCCACACATAACGGTTGCGCAGGTCACCCCACAGCAACACCGAGACCAGCACCGTGGTCAGGATCAAGCCGCCGCCCATGGTCGGCGTGCCGGCCTTGGAGAAGTGCGACTGCGGGCCGTCCTTGCGGATCGGCTGGCCGCCCTTGAGCTGGGCCAGGCGGCGGATGGCCATCGGGCCCAACCACAACGACAGCGACAATGCCGTCAGGGCGGCGAGGATGCCGCGGAAGGTGATGTAGTTGAACAACCGGAACAGGCCGTCCAACTGCTGTAGCCAACGGGCCAATTCAAGCAACATGTGTAGTGTCCTCGCCGCGCTTCAACAGCGCAGTCACGATCTTGTCCATGGCGCTGCCGCGCGAGCCCTTGACCAGGCAACGCACACCAGCATGAAGTTCGGTTTCCAGTGCGGCAGCCAGCGCGGCGTGGGAGTCGAAGTGACGCCCGCCTTCGCCGAAGGCCGCCGATGCCGCTGCGCTCAGCGGACCCAGCGAGTACAGACGCTTCAGCCCGGCTTCGCGGGCGCGCTGGCCGGCCTGCGCATGCAGCGCCTGTGCGTCCGGGCCCAGCTCGCGCATATCGCCCAGCACCAGCCAACCTTCGCCCTTGCCCGCAGCCAGCGCGGTGATCGCCGCTGCCAGTGAACCCGGGTTGGCGTTGTAGCTGTCATCGATCAGCACTGCGCCGTTGTCCAACACGTGCGCCACCTGGCGACCAGCCACCGGGCGCGCCTGCGCCAAGCCACCGACCACCAGCGGCAGCGCAATACCAGCGGCCAACGCCATCGAGGCGGCGGCCAATGCATTGAGTACGTTGTGCCGGCCGGGCAGCTGCAGCACCACCTCGGCATCGCCTTGCGGCGTACGCAGCTGGAAGCGGGAACCAGCCTCGTCCAGCACGATGCCGGTCGCGGTGACGTCGGCACTGACCTCCAGACCAAAGCGGATCACCCGGTGGCTGCCGGCGCGCGAGGCGAAGTACGGCGAGAACGCATCGTCGGCGTTGACCACCGCAACACCGCCATCGCGCAGGTCGTCGTAGACGGCTCCCTTGGTGTTGGCGATCTCCAGCAGGCTGCCCATGCGCTCCAGGTGTGCCGGGGCGACGTTGTTGACGATGGACACGTCCGGTGCGGCGATAGCGGTCAGGTAAGCGATATCGCCCGGCTTGCCGGTACCCATCTCGTAGATGGCGAAGTCGGCATCTTCCGGCGCATCGATCACTGCCAGCGGCAGGCCGATCTCATTGTTGCGGTTGCCCGGCGTGGCATATACATGCTGGCCAAGCACTGCAGCAGCGTGCTGCATCACCGCCAACAGCAGGTTCTTCACGCTGGTCTTGCCGTTGCTGCCGGTGATGGCGAACACGCGGGTAGCGCGCTGCTGCTGCATTGCTGCTGCAATCTTCGCCAGCGCCAGTTCGGTATTGGCGACCACGACCTGCGGCACTTCCAGCGGCAACAAGCGATCCACCAGCAAGGCGCTGGCGCCCTGCTCGACCGCGTTGGCTGCAAAGTCGTGGCCATCGAAGCGCTCACCGCGCAGGGCGACATACAGGCTGCCCGCTGCCAGCGTGCGCGTGTCGTTGCTGACCGCATCGATGCTGGCGTCGTCGCCATGGATTTCGCCACCGGCCCAATGGGCAATCAGCGACAGCGGCGTGCGCTTCATGGACGCACCTCCGCAGCAGCGGAACGGCGCGCCTGCAGCGCACGCGATGCCACGTCGGTGTCATCGAAAGGATGTTTGATACCTGCAATCTCCTGGTAGGGCTCATGGCCCTTGCCGGCGATCAACACGATGTCGCCAGCCCCTGCCTGTGCGACCGCGGCGTCGATGGCGCGGGCGCGATCGCGCACCACGTTCACCTGCGCAGGCGTCACAAACCCGGCCATGATGTCGGCGACGATCACGTCACCATTCTCGCCGCGTGGATTGTCGTCAGTGACGAACACCACGTCGGCCAATTCCTCGGCAATCGCCGCCATCTGCGGACGCTTGCCGGTGTCACGCTCGCCACCACAACCGAACACGCACAGCAGGCGGCCATCCAGATGGCCGTGCAGGCTGCGCAGTGCCTGTTCCAGCGCATCGGGAGTGTGGGCGTAATCGATGACCACGGTCGGCTCGCCCTGACCGCCGAGGCGGTTCATGCGGCCGCGGATCGGCTGCAGCTGGCCCAGCACCTCGGCGATGCTTGCGCTGGTTTCGCCCAGGCCATGCAGCGCACCGGCCACGGCCAGCAGGTTATCGACGTTGAAGCGGCCCAGCAGCGGCGAGCGCAGCGCATGGCGCTCGTCGCCGATGACCAGGTCGAAACCCAGGCCCTGCCCGTCCAGCACCAGCTTCTCGGCGCGGATGGTGGCGCCCGCCTGGCCGGTCGAACTCAACCCGATCGCCTGCACGTCGGCTGCCAGCGTGGTGATCAGTTCACGACCGAAGGCGTCGTCCAGATTGATCGCCGCTGCCTTCAAACCCAGGCGATGGAACAGCTTGGCCTTGGCCGCGCCGTACGCTTCCATGTCGCCGTGGTAATCGAGATGGTCGCGGGTGAGGTTGGTGAACACCGCCACGTCGTAGTGCACGGCATCGACGCGGCCCTGGTCCAAGGCATGCGAGCTGACTTCCATCGCCACTGCCTTGGCACCGCCATCGCGCAGCTGTGCCAGCACTTCATGCATCTGCAGCACCAGCGGCGTGGTGAAGCCGGTCGGCACTACATCGCCGTACAGGCCAACACCCAAGGTACCGATCGAGCCGCTGGGCGTGCCCAGCAGATGCCAGGCTTGGCCGAGCAGCTGCACGGTCGAGGTTTTGCCGTTGGTGCCGGTAACGCCGACCATGGTCATCGCGCGCGAGGGTTGGCCGTGGAACTGGTCGGCCATCGCGCCCATGCGCGTACGCAAACCGGGCACGGCGATGGCATCGGCCGGTGCCGGCAGTTCGGCCGGTGCCGGCGGATCAAACAGGATTGCGGCCGCGCCGGCGGCCTTGGCCTGTTCGACAAAGCCCAGGCCATGCGCACCAAAGCCGGCGATTGCGACGAACGCATCACCGGCGCGCACATGCCGTGAATCCAGAACCAGGCCGCCGATCTGCGGGTCCTGCGGCAGGACCAGATCGGGCAGCAACTGTGACAACTTCATTGTGTGGCTCACTGGCGCACCTCCGTGGCGGCAGGCGTCGGAGCGACGGCCGTCGGCAGTGCGGCATCAAATTCGGCCGTGGCGTTCGGCGCCTCGTCCGGGTCCTGCGGAATCGGCAGCGGCGCAGCACTGCTGCCTGGCTTGCCTCCTACCTTGCCGGCGGCCTGCGCGGCCAGCCACGACTGGATGTCGTCCGGCGGCACGTCCATCAGGCGCAGCGTGCCTTCCATCACGTGGTGGAACACCGGCGCGGAGACCAGACCGCCGTACTGCAGCGAGCCTTGCGGGTCGTTGACCACGATCACCGCGGCGTAACGCGGCGCGGTTGCCGGCACGACACCGGCGAACAGCAGGTTGTAATGGCCACGCTCGTAGCCATTGGGGCCGTTCTTGCGCGCGGTGCCGGTCTTGCCGGCCACGTGGTAACCAAGAATCGCCGCCTGCTTGGCGCCGCCATTGGTGACCACGGTTTCCATCATGCGCACGACTTCGCGCGCCACTTCCGGGTCGATGACCTGGCGTGCTTCGTTGCGTTGGCCCTTGATGAAGGTCGGCTGGATCACCTGCCCGCCATTGGCCAGCGCCGAGTACGCCTGCGCGATCTGCAGCGGCGTCACCGACAGGCCGTAGCCGTAGGACATGGTGGTCTTGGTGGTGCCATACCAGCTCGGGCTGCCCGGGCGCGCGACAACGCCGGCAGATTCGCCGGGGAAGCCGCTGTTCGGGGCAACGCCGTAGCCGAAGCCACGCACCGAGTCGTAGAAGGTCTGGTCCGGGATACGCGCCACGATCTTGGCCGCGCCGATGTTCGAGCTGCGGGTAATCACGCCGGTGACATTCAGCACACCGTTGTTTCGCGGCACGTCGCGGATGGTGTAACGGCCCAGCGACATGTAACCCGGATTGGTGTCGATGATCGTGTCCGGCGTCACCACGTGGTTCTGCAGCGCGGTGGCAATGGTCAGCGGCTTCATCGTCGAACCGGGTTCGACCAGATCGGTGACCGCGCGGTTGCGGCGCGTGTCCGGGGTCGCACCACTGATCGAATTCGGGTTGTAGGTCGGCAGGTTGGCCATGGCCATCACTTCGCCGGTGGCCACGTCCATGATCACGATGGAACCGCCAGCCGCCTTGTTGGTGGTGACCGCATTGCGCAGCTCGCGCATCGCCAGGAACTGGATGCGGCGGTCGATGCTCAGGGTCAGGTCCTTGCCGGGTTCGGCAGGACGCACCAGGTCGATGCTCTCGACGATCGCGCCTTTGCGGTCGCGGATGACGCGCTTGGCGCCCGGCTTGCCGCGCAGCCATTCATCGAAGGCCAGCTCCAGCCCTTCCTGGCCAAGATCATCGATATTGGTGAAGCCCAGCACATGCGCCATCGCCTCACCCTGCGGGTAATAGCGACGGAACTCGCGCTGCGAGAACACGCCCGGAATCTTCAGCGCGACCACCTGCTCGGCAACGTCCGGATTGATCCGGCGGCGCAGGTACATGAATTCCTTGTCCGCCTTCTGGGTCAGCTTGGTGGTCAGCTCGTCCACCGGCAGCGACAGCGCGCGCGCCAGCTCGGGAATACGCTCAGGCGTGCGCAGCAGTTCCTGCGGATTGACCCAGATCGATGCCACCGGCGTGGACACCGCCACCGGCTCGCCATTGCGGTCGGTGATCATGCCGCGCGAGGTCGGGATCGGCACATCGCGCAGGAAGCGTGCTTCGCCTTCGCGCTGGTAGAAATCGTTGTTGATCAGCTGCACATACGCGGCACGGCCGACCAGCGTCACCGCACACAGACCCAGCCCCACGCCAACCATCAGCATGCGGTTACGCAGGTTGAACTGCGTGCGGGTACGGTTGCGGCTGGGCTTGTTCATGGCCGGATCACCACGATGTCAGCGGCCTCGGGGAACTTCATGCCGAGGCGGCCACGGGCTTCCTGGTCCACGCGCGTGGCCTGGGCCAGGGTTGCCTGCTCCAGCTGCAGACGGCCGAACTCGATGTTGATCTCGTCGCGCGCGTGTTCCAGCTTGGACAGCTCCACGAACAGCTGGCGGTGGCGATGGCGCATGAACACCACGCCGATTGCCGAGGCAATCGTGCACGCCAGCAGGACGATCAACAGCAGGCGGCTCATCCGGCCACCTCACACTTCTGGGCCACGCGCAGCACCGCGCTGCGCGAGCGCGGGTTCATCGCCAACTCGTCGTCATTGGCCTTGATGGCACCGCCGATCAGCTCCAGCGTCGGCACGAAGGCCTGCAGTTCCGGCAGCCGGCGATTGGTCGGCGGCGCCTTGGCATGGCGATTCATGAACTGCTTGACGATGCGGTCTTCCAGCGAGTGGAAGCTGATCACCGCGAGGCGGCCACCGGGCTTGAGCCGCGCCATCGCTGCGTCCAGGCCGGCTTCAAGGTCGGCCAGTTCGCGGTTGATGTGGATGCGGATGGCCTGGAAGCTGCGCGTGGCCGGATGGATCTTGTCCTTGCCACGCGGCATTACCGAGGCGATCAGCTCGGCCAGTTCAGCGGTACGCGTGAACGGCTGCTTCTCGCGACGGGCAACGATGGCGCGGGCGATGCGACGGCTCTGGCGCTCATCGCCATAGGTGAACAGCACGTCGGCGATTTCGCGATCTTCGGCGCGGTTCAACCACTGCGCAGCGCTTTCACCCGAGTCCGGGTCCATACGCATGTCCAGCGGGCCGTCCTTGCCGAAGCTGAAACCACGCTCGGCCACGTCGAGCTGCGGCGAGGACACGCCCAGGTCGAACAGAACGCCGTCCAGACCGGCAGCGGTTTCGCTCCAGTCCAGCAGATCGGCAAAGCTGCCGCGATAGATCGAGACACGGCCGTCCGGCGCGAAATCGCGCTCGGCCACGGCAATGGCCTCGGGGTCCTTGTCCATGACCAGCAGGCGCCCATCCGCGCCAAGCTGGCGCAGCACGCCGCCAGCGTGACCGCCACGCCCGAACGTGCCATCCAGATAAGTACCGTTTTCGATCACCCTCAGGCCGTCAAGGACCTGGGTGTACAGCACCGGCAGGTGAGCTGCCGGCGGCTGCGACACCGTTGGGTGACCGGCCTGCGCTTCACCGCGCACCCGGGCACCCCGGCTCACAACTTGAGATCGAGAAGCCCATCGCCTAGATCCTCGTCAGACAACGTCTGCTGGATCAGTGCGCGATGCGCTTGCTCGCTCCACAATTCGAACTTGTCACCCATGCCCATCAACACTGCTTTCTTCTCGATGCCCACCGCGCTGCGGTGACTGGACGGCAGGCTGATACGGCCATTGCCATCCAGTTCCAGATGGGCGGCCGAGCCGACAAGCTTCTGCTGCAGGGTGCGCACTACGCGCTGGGTATTGGGCTTTGCCATTACGTCGTCCCGCACCCGCTCCCACTCCTGCTCTGAGTACAACCACAGGCAACCGGCTTCGAACGGGTTGTAGGTCAGCACAAGGCGATTACCACTGGCGCGCGCAACCAGGTCGCGGTAGGCGGTTGGCACCGCCATGCGTCCCTTGTCGTCAACCGTGATGGCAGTCTCACCTTGAAACACGCCTGAGGCACCCGTTCGTTCGTTTTGCTTGGGAAGTTATTGAACCACGAAAAACCACAAAAAACCCGGTTTCCCCTCTGATGCCCACCTTAGCAGCGCGCCTAGGGTTGTCAACAACTTTCACCACACAAAATCACGTGCCGCATCAATGGCTTGCACCAATCTTTAGAGAGTTGTTCAAGGTTTATCCACAAGTTACTGGTTTACTTCAAATTTTGAGATTTGTATGAAATTCAGTGGTGTAGAGGCTGCGTGAAAACGGGGCCACAGCCCAGCCGCCATTCAGCCGCACGTGGCTGACACCCGCGCAAAACGGCACACTCCGTGCATGTGCCTTGTCGCCCTCGCCTGGAAAACCCACCCGCATTGGCGCCTGCTCATGGCCGGCAACCGTGACGAGTTCCACGCCCGCCCCACTGCGCCCATGCAGCGCTGGTCATCGCCCTCCGACAACGTGATCGCCGGCCGCGACCTGCGCTCCGGCGGCAGCTGGGTGGGGGTGAATGTGTACGGGCAAGCCGCCGTGGTCACCAATGTGCGTGACCCGAGCGCAGCCACCGGCGGACCTTCGCGTGGCGAGCTGATCGCCAGCTACCTGGCTGGCGGACAGCCGGCCACGGACTATGCCGACACCCTGGCCAGCCGGGCGCAGGAGTTCGCACCGTTCAATCTATTGGTCGCCGACGCTGAAAGCTGCAGCTATCTCGGCAACCACCCGCAGGCCCGGCAGGATCTGGCGCCAGGCGTGCACGGCATGTCGAACGGCGCATTGGATGCCCCCTGGCCCAAGACCCGGCGCTTGATGGGCGTACTTGAGGATTGGTTGGCCACCGGTAGTGACGGTCTGGAGCCGCTCTGGGCCGCGCTGGCCGATGAGCAGCAGGCGCAGGACGCTCAGCTGCCATCTACCGGCGTTCCTTTGGAGTTGGAGCGATTGCTATCGAGCGCCTTCATACGCGGAACCGACTACGGCACCCGCGCCAGCACCATCGTGGCGATCGACCAGGATGGTGGCGGTTTCATCCACGAACGCCGTTTCGGCCCGGATGGCGTGTATCTGGGGGAGACACGCATGGAGATTGGAGAAGAAGATTTTGGCTCCTAGTTCCCTCCCTTTCGCCGCAGCTTGATCCCCTCCCTTTCGCCGCAGGCGAAGGGGAGGGTTAGGGAGGGGTGCTTTGGCTTTGGCTTTGACCCACAGCGAAAGCAAGATCAAAAGCTCCCCCATCCGCCCTACGGGCACCTTCCCCCGCAAGCGGGAGAAGGGAAAGAACACAGCAAGGCAGGAACAACAGCCAAGGCCAAAGCCACGGCAACAGCAACAGCAACAGCCAAAGCCAAAGCCAAAGCCTCAGCAAAAGCCAGAGGCAGAGGCAGAGGCAAGAGCAAGAGCCACAACCACAATCACAATCACAATCAGGGCTAGAACTGGAGCCGAAAGCAGAGCAAAAGCCACAGCCACAAAAGCTACAGCCGCACTTTCCCCACCACGATGCACAGCGAGCCAAGCAAAAAATCCGAAGAGCAACAGCCCCCTTTAGTAAAGGGGGCGCGCCGACAGGCGCGGGGAATTGGAAGGCTAAAGGCCTGGGGCCCAAAGTTTTGCCACGCAAAACTTTGGGGCTTTTTCTGCCCGGCGGGCAGAAAAAGCGGCGGAGCCGGCCGATAAGCCGGGTTTTGTCGTGGACAGTCATTCCTCTAGGCGCTACGTCACCGTAACGCTCAAGCAACCTACCCGGACCCGACGCGGGCCACGCCATTAGGTCCCTATTTGGTCTTGCTCCAGGTGGGGTTTGCCGTGCCGGTCTGTTACCAGACTCGCGGTGCGCTCTTACCGCACCATTTCACCCTTACCGGCCTCTCGAAAGAGACGTAGGCGGTATCTTTCTGTTGCACTTTCCGTCGGCTTGCGCCGCCCAGGCGTTACCTGGCACCTTGCCCTGTGGAGCCCGGACTTTCCTCGGCACTCCCGAAGGAATGACGCGACTGTCTGGCCGACTCCGCCGCGCGTATTGTCGCACGTCCAGCACCACACCGGCCGATCATTTCATTCAGCTGCAAGCATCCGGTAACGCAGCGGTCGCACGCCGTCATGCGTGAATGACAGCAACCAACCTTCATGCAGGATGTCGATCTGCTGGAAGTCCGCATGCGCGCCGCTGCCCAGCAACTGCCGCGACAATTCATCCAGGGCCGCCAGAGCCCAGCTGCGCAGCACTGCAGGATCGGCATCTTCGACGAAAGCCACCGCCGGCAACGGCCAGTTGTCGTACAGCAACAACACATTGCGCGATTGCCGCGCATAGCCCGGTTTGTGCAGGACCTGGCGCTTCTTCTCCACCGCCCAGCGCATCACTTCCACCCACAGCCGCTCAGGCTCATCGCCCGCCCATGGACTACCTTCATAGGTGTCAGCCAACAACTGCCGCAGCAGCGGGCTATCCCATTCGGCACGTGCCTCTTCGGCGCGATGCTGCGGCACCGGCCGCACCCAGCCGGAATTGATGCCGTTCAACTTGGCCTGCACCTGCTTGAAGGCCTCAGGCACCACTTCCATGCATTCCACGCCGACCCGGTCATTACCGGTGTCCAACATGAAGTCCGGGCTTTCGCGTTTACGCACCCGCAGCGGATAGACCAGCTCCGATGCCCAGGCGGTCAACCAGCGCACCATCATCCAGCGCTCGCGCTGGGTCTTGATCTCGCCGCCAGTGCCGCCCGCCAGCGGGTGCTCGCGCAGGTCCAGTTGCTGGCGCAGGCTGGCAGCATCGGCCGCCGCCCACATCGCCTCAGTCGTTGCTGCCCTGTCCATACAAAGCCTTGCGCGGCGCGCCGCTCAGTTCGGCCGCCAGCTTGGCGGCAGTGGAAGGTGGCAGGTGCTCGTTCAATTTGGCGTATAGACGGCGGCCTTCGGCGATCTTGGCTTCTTCATCGTCGCCGGCGCCCTGCACCATCACCACGAACTCGCCCTTGCGCTGGTTGTCGTCAGCCAGCACCTTGGCCAGCAGTTGCTCCAGGCTGCCATCAAGCACGGTTTCGAACAGCTTGGTCAATTCGCGCGCCACCACCGCCGGACGTTCACCACCAAAGGCCGCCGCCATGTCAGTCAGCGATTCGGCGATTCGGTGCGAGGATTCGTAGAACACAAGGGTGCCGGTCTCGGCCGCCAGTTTGTTCAGGCGTTCGCGTCGGGCCGCGCCCTTGGCCGGCAGGAAACCTTCGAATACAAATCGATCACTGGGCAATCCGGCCACGCTCAGGGCAGCAATTGCCGCGCAGGCGCCTGGGATTGGGCTGACCTTGACCCCCGCCACACGCGCCGCGCGCACCAGACGAAAGCCCGGGTCGCTGACCAGCGGCGTGCCGGCATCGCTGACCACCGCCAACGACTCACCGCCCAGCAGGCGTGCCACAACGCGTTCGGCCATCGCCTCTTCGTTGTGGTCATGCAGCGCCACCAAGGGTTTGCTGATGCCGAAATGCGATAACAGCTGACCGGTATGACGGGTGTCTTCCGCGCAGATGGCGGCCACCGAACGCAGCACCTCCTGTGCACGCGGGCTCAGATCGCCAAGGTTGCCAATCGGCGTGGCAACGACATACAAGGTGGCAGCAGCAGTACTCATCATCGGTATTTCCGTGGGCCAAGGGTAGAATCGTACCGTTTCCCCCGCCCGGCACTGCCGCGCCCTGTCGAACGGACCTCAAATGAACAAGCCAGCCGCACGGATTTCCGCCCTGTCACTGTCGATGCTGCTGTTCGTCGGCTGCGCCACCACCAGCGTAGCGCCGACCAGCTCCCCCGCCCAGCAGGCCGCCATCGCCCTGCTTGAACAAGGCAAACCGCGCGACGCCGCACAGCAACTGGAAGCCCAGGCCGCACTGGTACGTGGCGGCGCCAAGAGCCCCTTGCTGGCCGATGCCGCCTTTGCCTGGCAGGAGGCCGGTGACAGCGCGCGTGCGCGCATGCTGATGGCACAGGTGCAGCCGCGCCAGCTGTCCGGTGCCACCCGCCAGCGCTTCAACCTGCTGCAGGCCGAGCTGGCGTTGGGCGACAAGCAGCCGGCCACCGTGCTGCAGGCACTGACCGAGAATCCGGCAGCACTGTCGGCGCCACTGCAGGCACGCTGGTACCTGGCCCGCGCGCAGGCGCTGGAAGCCACCGGCGACGCCTTCGCCGCAGCTGCCGAACGCGCCCGCGCCGGCACCCAGCTCAGCGGCACGGCACGCAACGACAACCAGCGTGCCATCACCCGCCTGTTGGCCGGCCTGAACGACGCCACCCTGAGCAGCCGCGCCGCCGCGCTGCCGGTCGGTGATCCGCTTTACAACCACGCAGGGCGCGCCCTGATCGGCCGCGGCCTGCCGCTGCCGCGTCCGTTCGACCGCGATACCGCCTCGCAACTGGATACCAGCAAGCGCCCGGCCGCCGATGCCGACGGCTACCGGCCGCCGGTGAAGATGGCGGTGCTGTTGCCGCTCAGCGGCAACCTCGCTGCCGCCGGTGCATCGGTCCGTGACGGGCTGCTGGCCGCTTACTACGGCGAGAGCCGTCGCCGCCCGTCGATCGACTTCATCGACACCAAGGGCACCGCCAGCGGTGCCGGCGCGGCCTATGACAAGGCGGTCGGCAACGGCGTCGATTTCATTGTCGGCCCGCTCGGCCGCGACGAAGTGGACGCGTTGTTCCACCGCAGCGAGCTGCCGGTGCCGCTGCTGGCCCTGAATCGCGGCAAGGACGCACCGCCACCGGGCAACGCCGCGTTTTCGCTGGCCCCGGAAGACGACGGCCTGATGGCGGCCGAGTACCTGCTCGGCCGCGAGCGCCGCAATGTGCTGGTGATCGCCAGCAGTGACGACGCCGGGCGTCGTTCCAGCGGTGCCTTCAAGGAACGTTTCAGTGAGCGCGGCGGCAAGATCGCCGCGACCATCACTGTCGGCGACGTGCCTGCAGACATCACAGCACAGCTGCGCCAGGCAACCGGCGTCGACGCGATCCTGCTCGCGGTCAAGGGCAACCAGGCACGCGTACTGGCGCCGCAGCTGGCCTTGGCCGGATTGGGCGGCGTCAGCCGTGTTGGCACCTCGCAGTTGACCGCAGGCACCGGCAAGGCCGAAGACGACGTCGCCCTGGATGGCATCGCCTTCCCGACCGAAGCCTGGAGCAGCCGCGGCGTTGCCGGCCTGCCGGCGGCGGCGGCAGTTGCCGCCACGTTACCCACCGCACGCGGTGGTGCCAGCCGCCTGTTCGCCTTCGGCTACGACGCATGGAAGATCACCGCCTACATGGAGAAGCTGGCCAACAGCACCAGCGGCGGCCTCAGCGGTGCCACCGGCACCCTGCACCTGGACGGTTTCGGTAACGTGCTGCGCACGCCGGCCTGGTCGACCTTCAGCACGGGCCGCCCGGTCGCCATCGGTGATGGCCGCTGAGCAGAACGAACGCGGCGCAGCGGTGGAAACCGCTGCCCGTGCACTGCTGCAGAACGCTGGCTTGCAGTGGCGGGCCAGCAATGTGCGCTTTCGCGGTGGTGAGCTGGATCTGGTGATGTACGACCGCGAAGCAGCCAGCCTGGTCTTTGTCGAAGTGCGTTACCGCCGCTCCGCCCAGTTTGGTGGCGGCGCTGCCTCCATCGATGCCAACAAGCGCCGCAAGCTGGTCCGCGCTGCCCAGCTCTACCTCAACCAACACCCCGCGCTGGCCAACAGCCCCTGCCGCTTCGATGTGGTCGAAGCCAGTGGCGAGCCGCCGCGCCTGAACTGGATACGCGACGCCTTCCGCGCCGACGACTGCTGATGCCAAGCATATTCACCCACGCCGCGATCCCGCTTGCACTGTGGTGCGCCAGCGAGCGCGGACGCGTTTCCATGCGCCTGCTTGGCGCGGGCGTTGCCGCGGCGATGCTGCCCGATGCCGATGTACTGGCCTTCGCCCTGCATATCCCCTACGCCGACAGCTTTGGTCATCGCGGTGCCAGCCACTCGCTGTTGTTCGCCACGCTGTTGGCAGCCCTGGCCATTGCCTTTGCCAAGGCACTGCGTGCGAGCCGCCTGCAGGCGTTTGCATTCGTCTTCATCTGCGCGCTGTCGCATCCATTGTTGGACGCACTGACCTCCGGCGGCCTCGGTGTCGCGCTGTGGTGGCCATGGAGTGACCAGCGCCTGTTCGCCCCGTGGCGGCCTATCCGCGTATCCCCGTTCGCCAACAACTTCTTCAGCGCGCGCGGCTTGCAGACGGTGCTGTCGGAGCTGCGCTGGGTATGGCTGCCGTTGCTGGTGGCGGTGATCGGCTGGAAGATGGTTCAATCGCCGCAGGGTTGGCGCCGCCGCGCCGACGACTGAGCCACCCGGGGAAACCATGCGCTACCGCCTGCTGCGGTCTTCAAGACTGCTGTTGTCCTGCTGCCTGTTGCTGCTGTCCATCCCATCATTCGCCGCCGCTGGAGTTCCTGCCGCCGGCGAGTTCCCACCCTCGATCGCACTCGGCAAGAACCTGCCTGGCGAACTGGTCGACCTGCAGCAACGTCGCGGCAAGGTGGTCATCATGACCTTCTGGGCGAGCTGGTGTGGCCCCTGCATGCGCGAACTACCCGTGCTGGCGCACCTGCAGAGCGTGGTTGGCAAGGACGCGCTGGAGGTCATCGCAGTGAACTGGGACGAACCGCGCGCGCAGGTGGTGGACTTTGCCCGCCGCAACAGGAAGCTGGACCTGGAATACGTACTCGACAGCAAGGGCAAGGCCGCCGAGGCCTATGGGGTGAAGGCCATCCCCCTGATGTTCGTGCTGGACCAGGATGGCCGTATCAGCGCCGTCCATCGCGGCTATTCGGAACAGTCGTTGCCGGGGATCCTGGAGCAGGTGCTGGCCCTGCTGCCCGAACATGTACGCACGCGGCCAGCGCAGAACACCAAGACCGGCAGCAGCGGATGACACGGCCTAGAATGGGCGGGTGAACACCGCCCTTTCCGACGCATTCAAGCACACCCTGGCACAGCTGCTGGGCGACGGCTGGCGCACCGACGCCACCTCGCTCGCAGCCCATGCGCAGGACAACTCCTGGCGCCATGCCTTGCCACAAGGCGTGGCCCTGCCAAGCACACGCGAACAGGTTCAAGCCATCGTCCGCGCCTGCCGCGAACACGGCGTGCCGCTGGTCGGTCGCGGCACCGGCACCGGCACCACCGGCGCTGCGGTACCCACGGCTGGCGGCATCGTGCTGTCGTTCGCGCGCATGAACCGCATCGTTGCGATACAACCCGGAGATCGCTGCGCGGTGGTCGAACCCGGGGTACTCAACGGCGATCTGCAACAGGCACTGATGCCGCACGGCCTGTTCTGGCCGCCGGATCCTTCCAGTGCGGATATCTGCAGCATCGGCGGCAATCTGGCCTGCAATGCTGGCGGCCCACGCGCGGTGAAGTACGGCACCAGCCGCGACAACGTACTTGGCCTCGTCGCGGTCACCGGCACAGGTGAATTGATCCAGTGCGGCGGCCCCTACACCAAGGATTCCACCGGCTACGACCTCACCCATCTGCTGGTTGGCAGCGAAGGCACGCTGGCGCTGATCGTCGAAGCCACACTCAAGCTGACCCCTCGCCCACGCAGCCAGGCTGGCCTGCGCGTGCTGTACCGCGATGCCGAAGCGGCTGCCGCTGCCGTATCGCGGGTGATGGCACAACCGGTGACGCCGACCACGCTGGAATTCATGGACGCCCGCAGCCTGCAGCTGCTGCGTCACAACGGTGCGCAGGTGCCCGAAGCCGGCGCGATGTTGCTGATCGATGCAGACGGTGATGAAGACACCCTGCCCTACCTGTTGAATGCCTTGGCCGAGGCGGCTGAAGGCGACGGAATGCTGGCGCTGGATGTGGCCACCGATGGCAGCGCGCGCGACAAGTTGTGGGCAGCACGCCGCGCCCTGTCACCGGCGCTGAAAACCATCGCGCCGGGCAAGATCAACGAAGACGTGGTGGTACCGGTGTCGCAGATCCCGGCGCTGGTGGAAGGCGTGCAGCGACTCTCCGAACAGGCCCAGCTGCCGATCGTGACCTTCGGCCATGCCGGCAACGGCAACCTGCACGTCAACATCCTCTATCACCCGGATGATGCGGACGAGAATGCGCGCGCGCATGCGGCCCTGCCCAAGGTATTTGCATTGGCGCTGCAGCTGGGCGGCACCTTGTCGGGTGAGCACGGGATTGGCCTGGCCAAGCGCGATTTCATGGCGCAGGCATTTTCAGCAGGCACCCTGGCGACGATGCGCGCGATCAAGCAGGCGCTGGACCCGGACGGCATCCTCAATCCGGGCAAGGTGTTGCCGGAGGCGTAGGGCGTAACTACCTGGCTTTTGTGGGAGCGGCGGAAGCCGCGAAGCTGAAGATTTCCCAGGGCACGACGAAACTGCGATCTGGGGCTGCATGGGCGTGTGGGCGTGCGGCCCCGCCCCCCACAAGAAGCCCACCCGTGCAGTGCCGAGCCATGCTCGGCAGGGGCTTTACAAGCGCCACGCCTGACAGCTCACCGGCTTCGCGGCTTACGCCGCTCCTACAACCCGACGCCGCTCCTGCAACAGACAGCTCAGGCAATCGCTTCGGCGTAGCGGCAGGACAGCAAGGCCTTGATCAGGAAATCGACCTGGCTGGTCTCGCGGGCGTCCACCCACATTACCGGCAAGCGATGGCCTTCGCCGGCAAGGGCATTGCGGAAATCGCCGAAGCTGAAATCAGGCTGGCGGTCCTGGCAGGTCACACCCACGGCAAAGCAGGCATCCGGTGCCAACGCACGGAAACGCTCCAGCAGTGTCAACGTACTTGGCAGCGCGCGCGGGTTGAGTGCGCTCACAAGTACGATCACGCCAATTGCGCCTTCCGCCACGATCGGCCACATGAAATCCAGGTAGGCCTGGCCCGGCACGCCATAGACGTGCAGCAACTCACCATCGCCCAGTTCAATGGAGCTGTAATCCAGCGCCACCGTCGTATGCGATTTATCCTCGAATGCTTCCAGCGCTGCTTCGTCGCTGATCGGCATTTCCGTGCTGATCGGTTCCATGTCCGAGATCGACCGGATCGCAGTCGTTTTACCCGCACCCATTTCACCGACAAAAACCAACTTGGTTGCCATAGCCGTCAGACCTGAAGCCCCTTGGAAAAATTGAGCCCGAATCGCTTGGCGATACGTGTGAAGAAACCGGACACCTTGTTGCCGGAACCCTGCGCGGGTGCAGCCCCGGTGCCGCTGCCATCAAGCAGCCCGGTACAGGCCGCCGCGGCCATGATACGGGCAATATCATCCAATGACGTGCCGGTGGCCTGCGCCAGTTCGCCCGGCTGCCACGGCCGCCGCATCATCGCCGCCATCGGCAACAGCCACTGCACCGGCAACTTGCCGGTCTCGACCTCCGGCCAGCCGCGCAGCTGGCATGAGTTTGCGGTCTCCCGTTGCACCAGCGGCTCCGGCGAGCGTGCCGCCGCCTGCCAACAGAAATCCTCGAAGGCATGGGTGCTGACCGCATCGGCCATGCATTCATCCACGGCCTCGACGCTGCCGAGCTGCGACAGGGTCCAGCCCGGCTCGGCGGCGGCCTTCAGGAAGTTCTCATAGGGCAGATCACGCAGCAGGGTAGCCCGCGTATGCGTGGCATCGATCAGCAGCTTGACCAGGCCCATGTGCAGCAGGCAGGGCTTGCCTTTGCTGCCACTCAAACTGCGGAACAGCGTGCGCGGTTTGTAACGCTCGCCGCTGTTGTCAGACGCCACCAGCAGCTGTCGCAGCTGCTGGTAGATATCGCGGACGCTGGCGCCGTAGGCCACGCCCGGAATGCTCAGGCCCGACAACACCTTGCGTGTGACCGCCAGCACCGGCAAGCCCTGCTGGCTGGCCTCCCGCAGCAAATGCTGGCCATTGCTGTCATCAATACAGGCCACCAGCAGGTCCACCTGTTGGTGGCTCCACTCCTGCACGTCGGCCTGGATGTACTCGGCCATCAGCAACGAACTGGCAACCTTCAGCCGCATCATGTGCAGGACATCCAAACCCTGGCAGCCGATAACGGCCGCAGAGATCTTGCGGGCGGGTGCACTCATGGTGTCGATCAAGTCTGTGAGTCGAAGCTCTATCGGCGTGCTGCTGCTCCGTCACGGAACAACAGCACGTCATTGCATCACTTGAAATCGAGCGTCTGTTCGAACGACTTCAGCTCGTGGCGTGCCAGCGCCAGGTTGGCGCGCGAACGGTCCAGCACCACGTACAGGAACAGGTCCGCATTGCTTTCCAGCGGACGGATCAGGTGGTACTGCCTGGTCAGGGTGATCAGGATGTCTTCGATCGCATCGGTGATGCCGAGCGAGGCAGCAACGCGGCGCTTGGCGCGCACCACTTCGGTGTTGCCGGCAGCAGCAACTTCCAGATTGATCGGGCCACCGCCGAGCATGCCCAGGGCCATGCCGCTGTCGCTGTCGACCAGCGCTGCACCGACGAAACCAGCGATTTCATTCAACTTGTCCAGCTTGACGTTCCCAGCCATGTTTTTCTCCGTTCCTGATCGATTGTTGTCTAAGTGTTGAATGCGACCGGGCCGCTGTGCAGCACCGGCATCGCATCGGTTGTCGTACTCGAAGCCGTTCACCCGCGCTGCCTCCCTGGCATGCCAGGCAAGCTGCAGCACCGATGATTTACAACAAGAGAGTTACAGCAACACCTTGATCCGCGCCGCAGCATCGCGAGCGGCATACAGCAGGATGGCAAGGGAGGTATCGGCATGGCCGAGCGCGGCCAGCGTATAGGGCCGGTCCGCGGCAACGCGTACCAGCACCATGCTGCCCTGTGAGGTGGACATGGTCACGTAGTCGGCCGCCGACAGGCCGAGCTCGCGCGACAAGGTTTCCCCAAGCGTCAAGAAGGAATTGCTCATCGCCGACAAGCGCCGTGGATCGAGCTTGTTCAACGAACGGTGAGCGATCGCACGGCCATCGGCCGTGGAGACCAGCAGCATGGAAATGCCAACGTTGCGTTCAATGACGGTATCGAGTGCTGTTTCCAAGGCACGGCTGTCCACCGTGACCGAGGGCGTACCTACATCACTCATCTTCGCCCTCACTTTTTCCAACGTTGCTGTTTCCACCACTACTTCCCCCTGTCTGCTGTCGCCGGATGCAGACTCTCGATTGCACCAAACCGCGACTTCCATCACGAACGAGATGTTAAATATGAATACGTGGATGCCGCGTGAACACAGAAATCAGCCTTACTGATTACGGGGTTCCCCTAGTCCCCTGCGCCTGAAAAGTGGTTGTAGCCCTGCTTCGATGCCCCCTGCACAACACCCTCCTGGTTGATCACCTGTACCCCTGTCCCGGCTCGAATATAGCCAATACGGGTAAGCGGAACTGCTACGGATGCCATGGTTTCGTGCAGGGCCTGCCGTTGTCCCGGTGGCGCGGTGAAGCACAACTCATAGTCGTCACCGGCACTGCCACGCAAGGTGTTGAACGCCTCGGACAGGCCCGCCTGCGCCGCCGCCGACGAGGCCGGCAATGCATGTTCGAGCACATCAGCGGCAACCCCGCTGCGTGCGCAGATGTGCCCCAGGTCCGCGAGCAGACCATCGGACACATCCACCGCAGCCGTCGCCAAACCCCGCAACGCGCGGCCCAGCTCAACCCTCGGCGTTGGCCGCGCCAGACGCTGGCGCAAGTGCTCCAACGCTGCATCGCCAGCATTCCGGCTGACATCCAGGGCGCGCTGCTGCCACAGCGCCAGGGCCAAACCGGCTTCACCCGGCACGCCACTGACCCAGATGTCATCGCCGGGCTGGGCGGCATCGCGGCGCAGCGCCTGCCCCGCGGCTATCTGGCCCATCGCGGTGATGGAGATCGACAGCGGCCCACGCGTGGTGTCGCCACCGATCAAGGCGATGCCATGCAGATCGGCCAGCTGGAAGAAGCCTTGAGCGAACTGATCGACCCAGTCCGGGTCGGCATCGGGCAGTGACAGCGACAGACTGCACCACGCCGGTTGCGCGCCCATGGCGGCCAGATCGGACAGGTTCACCGCCAAGGCCTTCCAACCGATATCGGCCGGCGGCGTTTCCGCCGGAAAGTGCACGCCCACGTTGAGCGTATCGGTGGTCACCACCAGTTGCTGGCCAGCTTGCGGCTGCAGCAGGGCGGCATCGTCGCCTATCCCCAACACGATGTCCGCGCGCGCAGCAGTGCGGCGGCGGATGCGTTCGATCAGGCCAAACTCGTCAAGGCTCATCACTGCGCTCCCTCAAAAACAACAACGCCGGCACCGATGATGCCGGCCCGGCGTTGTGGCAAACCCCAAGCGCGGCGATCACGCCGCCAGCGCTTATTGGCTGGACTCGGTCTTGCGCCACTCCACGGCGGCGCGGTCGAGCACGCCGTTGACGTAGGTATGGCCGTGTTCGGAACCAAAACGCTTGGCGGTTTCGATGGCTTCGTTGATCACCACGCGGTACGGCACGTCCTGGCGGTAACGCAGCTCGTAGGCGGCCACGCGCAGCACCGCACGTTCGATGGCGTCCACTTCCTCGACCGCACGGTCGACGAACGGCGCCAGCGCCTCGTCCAGGTCACGGCGGTTGTCGAGCACACCGCGCAGCAGGCTTTCGAAATACGCCAGGTCGGCGATTTCGTGCGCCTGCTCATGGGCGAACTGGGCCAGCAGCGACTCGGCGTTGCCACCGGAGATCTGCCACGCGTAGATGGCCTGCAGGGCACGGCGGCGCGCGCGCGAGCGCAGCACCGGGTCAATGCCGTCGCGGCGGACCGGCTTTCCGGCAGGCTTGCCGTTGTTCTTGTTGTTCATGGCAGCTGTTCCAGAAGATTGACCATTTCAATTGCCGCCAAGGCGGCTTCCTCACCCTTGTTGCCGTGGCTGCCGCCTGCGCGGGCCTCGGCATCTTCCACCCGCTCCACCGCCAGCACGCCATTGAGCACCGGCACGCCGAAATCCAGCTGGGCGCGCATCAGGCCTTCGGCACAACGGTCGGCAACGTGCTCGTAGTGGCGGGTATCGCCACGGATCACGCAGCCCAGGGTGATGATTGCAGCGTGCTGCCCGGCCGCAGCCAGGCGCGCTGCAACCAGCGGGATTTCCCAGGCACCGGGTACACGCACCACGTCGATTGCGTCCTCGCCGATACCGTTGCCGGCCAGGCTCTGGCGTGCGCCGGTCACCAATGCATCGGTGATGCGGGCGTTCCAGCGGCTGGCAATGATGGCAAAACGGGCCGATCCGGCCGGGCGGAGGTCGCCTTCGTAGTGGCTCATGGGGGTATGGGGATCCAAAAGGTGGGTAAGTCTAACGTGCGGGGGCTTAACCCGCGACGCAGAAAACAGCTGCAAGCCCGGTCCAGCCGGGCTCGCAGGTGGTGCCGGCGGCTCAGGGCTGCACGGTTTCGACGATTTCCAGCCCGTAACCGGCCAGGCCGATCTGCCGGCGCGGGGTGCCGAGCACACGCAGCTTGCCCAGCCCCAGGTCCGACAGGATCTGGGCGCCAGCACCGTTGCGGCGCCACTGACCCACATCCTTGTCCTTGCCCGGGGTAACCGGCACCGGCTGCTGGCGCAGGCGCGCCAACAGTGAATTGGTGTCGCGCGGCGCCGACAGCACCACCATCACGCCGCTGCCGGCGGCGTCGATGGCGCGCAGCGCATCGGTATTGGCCACGCCGAAGTCATCCCGGCGCCAATGCAGCAGGTCGGCCAGTGGGTTTTCCACCTGCACGCGGACCAGCGTCGGGGTGTCCTTGTCCGGGGTCCCGCGGACCAGCGCGAAATGCAGGTCATTGGCGATGCGGTCACGGTAGGTGACCAGCTTGAAAGCGCCGAATTCGGTATCGATATCGCGCTCGTCCACGCGCTCGACGGTGTGCTCGGTGGCCAGGCGGTAGGCGATCAGGTCGGCGATCGAGCCCATCTTCAGGCCATGCTCGCGGGCGAACACCTCCAGCTCCGGGCGGCGCGCCATGCTGCCGTCGGGATTGAGGATCTCCACCAGCACACCCGCCGGCTCCAGCCCGGCCAGCATGGCCAGGTCGACGCCGGCTTCGGTGTGGCCGGCACGGGTCAGCACGCCGCCCGGCTGGGCGATCAGCGGGAAGATGTGGCCTGGCTGGTGCAGGTCGGATGGTTTGGCATTGGCCTTCACCGCGGTGCGGATGGTGTGGGCCCGGTCATGCGCGGAGATGCCAGTGGTCACGCCTTCGGCGGCTTCGATGCTGACCGTGAAATTGGTCTGGAACTGCGCGGTATTGGCCTGCACCATCGGCGCCAGGCCGAGGTCGGCTGCGCGCGTGCGGGTCAGCGGCAGGCAGACCAGGCCGCGGCCGTGGGTGACCATGAAGTTGATGTCCGACGGTTTGACCAGCTCGGCAGCCATGATCAGGTCGCCTTCGTTCTCGCGGTCCTCGTCATCGACTATGACCACCATGCGACCGGCGCGGATCTCTTCCAGCAGTTCGGGAACGGGGGCGAAATTCATTGTGCGGCTCCTTGGCCCAGCAGGCGCTCGACATAGCGGGCAACCAGATCGATTTCCAGGTTCACCGCGCTACCGACGCCAGTGGCGGAGAACGCGGTATTGGCGACGGTGTGCGGGATCAGTGCCACTTCAAATCCCTCGTCATCGGCTTCATTGACGGTCAGGCTGACGCCATCCACGCAGATCGAGCCCTTCTTGGCGATGTACTTGAGCAGCGCCTTGGGCGCGGCGAAGCGCCAGCGCAGCGCGCGTGCATCCTCGTGGATGGACAGCACCTTGCCGAGGCCATCGACGTGGCCACTGACCAGATGGCCACCAAGGCGGTCGGTCGGGCGCATGGCGCGCTCAAGGTTGATCACGGCACCTTCGGCCAGGCCACCAAGCGTGGTCAGGTCCAGGGTTTCGGTTGAGGCATCGGCCTTGAAGCTGCTGTCGTCGAAGTCGATGACGGTCAGGCAGACGCCGTTGACGGCGATGCTTTCGCCCATCTGCACCTGCTCGAACGGCAGGCTGCCGACGGCGAAGGTGAAGCGGACATCGCCGCCGATGGGTTCGCGTGCGGCCAGACGGCCGACGCCTTCGATGATTCCAGTGAACACTAACGTTCTCCGCAGTAGATGAGCGAAAAACGCCGCAAGGCAAACAGGCGCACGGACCCCGCAAAGGGCCCGAAACACCGTCTTCTTTCATCCGGACTATGACCGTCGGCTCCGGCATCTGACCGGATCTGCTGACCTCCAACCGGGCAACCGCACTGCTGTACGGGCCTTGCCGGAGCGCTCGCGGGCTCGCACAGCACCCTTTTGGGGCATTGCACCTACCGCCGGTGGGGAGTTGCACCCCGCCCTGAAGACGTTTGTGAGTGCCGGCGAACCGGCGCGACGATTGTACCAGCGCCACCCCGGGAAGGCCTTGGCAGAGCTGAACAAGTGCTTCCCATCCGTGGAACGGGCTGGATGCCTGTGTAGTGCCGAGCCATGCTCGGCAGTGGCTTTACCTACGAAGCGCCACCCTCACCCCACTCCCTCTCCTGCACGCGGGAGAGGGGCTCAAGCGTGGTGTCGAGCCAGCTCGGCACCACGCCTTTACGCGGGGCGCAGCAGCAGCCGCAGGTCCTGCCCGATCATGCGCGCGTCGCACACCTCTAGTGCCACCGTCTGCGCCATGGAGTCGATGCCCAGCCCCGCCAACAATGGCCGTGCAGCTTCGCCCATCAGCAGCGGCGCCATGTACAGCAGCAACTCATCGACCAGCCCGGCCCTGAGCAAGGCACCGCACAGGGTTGGTCCCGCTTCGACATGTACTTCATTGATGCCACGCGCGGCCAGCAGTGCCATCACCGCGGTAAGCTCGAGCCGGCCATCATCCAGTACTGGAACACCCGCAAATTCGGCCCCATCCGTTGCTGGTGCAAGCACCGCCGGGTCGTGCAGATACAAGGTGCCAGCATCACCCTCGCGCACACGCTCACACGCCAGGGTCCGCAGCCGTGCATCCAGCACCACGCGCAGCGGCGGCAGGAACTCACCGGCGTCCGGTCGCGCGGTCAACAGCGGATCATCCGCCAACACGGTGGCCGCGCCGGTCAGGATCGCACCAGCGCGTGCGCGCCAGTGCTGCACATCGGCGCGCGCGGCTTCACCGGTGATCCACTTTGATTCACCGCTGGCCATTGCCGTGCGCCCGTCCAGGCTGCCGGCCAGCTTCACCCGCACGAACGGGCGACCACGCTCGATGCGCGACAGGAAGCCACGATTGAGCTCACGCGCCTGCGCCGCCATCAAACCCACGTCAACGGTGATGCCGGCCTGTCGCAGCAAGGCAAAGCCGCCACCATCCACATCCGGGAAGGGATCGGCCATCGCCGCGACCACCCGGCCAACGCCAGCATCGATCAAGGCCAATGCACACGGCGGCGTGCGCCCGTAATGCGCGCAGGGCTCCAGGGTGACGTAGGCGGTCGCGCCACGGGCACGCTCACCCGCGTGTCGCAGCGCGAACACCTCGGCATGCGGGCCGCCGGCACGCTGATGCCAGCCCTCGCCCACCACCTCATCACCGTGCGCGATGACGCAGCCCACCATCGGGTTGGGCCGCGTGGTCCAGGCGGCACGTTCGGCAAGACGCAGCGCGCGGGCCATCAGCAGGTGATCGGTGGCGGTGAACTGACTCATCGGCAAAACCTCATTACGAATGCGGCACGCTGCTCATGGCGGCAACGGTCGCGGACAAGTGTATGCGTAGCAAGCCCAGCATCACCGCTCCTGCACACTTCAGGCATGGCACGTATCCACTGCCATCACCGTGATCGCCAGCGGCCCCAGTTGCAGCTCGGCATGCACATGCCAGCCCAGGCTCCGGTACCAGCCCACCAGCGGCGCTTCGCAATACAGGTACAGCACCGGCACGGCCAGCGCCGCGGCCTGTGCGACGCAATGCGCGACCAGCGCCGCACCCACGCCTTTGCCACGCGCAGCCGGACTGACGTACAACGAGGCCAGCCATGGCGACCAGCCGCGGATCTGCTCATGATCATCATCCAGCAGGCTCACCGAGCCCAACCAGCCGTCGGCGTCTTCCGCCAACCAGCTGCAGGGGATGGTGTGGCGCTGCTGCATGGCCAGCTCCGCCTCGGCCTGGGCCACGGTCCAATCGGGAAGCAGCGTGCCGAAAGCCTGTACATGGGCTTGTGCGATTGCCGGCAGCAGTTCACGCCGGTCCTGCAGATTGATGAACTTCATCGGATTCGACTCTGGAAGCCACGACAGGGGCCGCGTATTCAATGCATTAGTGGTTCACGCGCTGGAACATGCCCACGCCCAAGGCATGCAGACGCGCGCCATCATCGCCCTGCTCCAACAGCAGGCCCATCGTTGCCGATTCGCACAGGCCAATCGCGCAGCCATCGAACAGCACCTGGTAACCGGGCCGCAACGGCGGTTGCAGCGGCAATCGCAGCGATTGGTCCATGCCCGGGAAGTGCAGGCGCAGGCCTGTCACGACCTGCCCCGGCGCCGGCGATGGAAAGCGATAGGTGTTCCCCTCCGGCAACCTGCCCTCGGCGGCCAGTTCGCCCTGGGCCAGCTCCAGCACCACCTGTATGCCGTCGCTGGCCACACCACTCATTGGATCAAGCAGATTCACATACAGCGGCCTGCCAGCTACGTGCGTGTCCGCCAATTGCGCCTGCAGCTCCCCACGTTCCTCCTGGCCCTTGCGATCAGCCGGATCCGCATCCGGATGCGCCTGCTCCAGGTCGGCAAGCAGCTGCGCCAGCTGTGCGCGCTCGGCCGACCTGGCTTCATGCGGAACGAGTTGCACGGTATCGGCGAGATCATCGCGCGGATGCAGCAGAAGCATGCCATCGGCGAGCGACCATTGCCCTTTCGAGCTGCGGGGCATGGGATGCATCGCCAACGTCAACGCGTAGTTCCCGTCGCTAACCAGCTCCAGGACCGAGTCTGCATATCCGTCTTCAACGATGCGATAACGCCCTGCCAGCGCCCGGGGCGTACAGGCCTCCCCCACGCAGGAAGATGGACCGCCCTGCACTTGATCCAGCCCGGCAGCAGCATCGACGGCCTGCTGCGCAGCCAATCGAGCGCGCTCGGCCACGTCCACGGGACTGGATCGCTCCTGGGCCTGCGTGGGCAATGCCAATGACAACGCGAGCATTACCAGTCCATTGCGTGAAAACCGCCGTGCCGCTGATCGCATTGCCACTCCGGCCTCCCTTCCCTGCACACGCAGCAATCAGCGCTTGCCGTTCTTGCCTGCCCGCGCGGCTTCCGCCCGCGCATGCGCCAACAACGGCAACTGATCCTCGTCACTGGAATGATCACGCTCCAGCTTCTCGATCTCGTCGCGGAAATCGGCCACGTCCTCGAAGCTGCGGTAGACCGAGGCGAAGCGCACATAGCCCACATGATCAAGCTTGCGCAGTTCGTCCATCACGAAACCGCCGACCTTGATCGACGGCACTTCGCGTTCGCCGCACATGCGCAGCTGGTGCACCACCGCGCGTACCGCCGCCTCGATGCGTTCTTCCGATACCGGCCGCTTCTGCAGCGCGCGGTCAAAGCCCACCCGCAGCTTGCGCGCATCGAAGGCTTCGCGGCCGCCGTCACTCTTGACGATGACCGGCAGCTTGAGCTCGATGGTTTCCAGCGTGCTGAAACGTTCGCCACAGGCTTCGCAGCCACGGCGGCGGCGGATGGTGGCACCATCTTCGGAGACGCGCGAGTCGATCACGCGGGTATCGGTGTGCTGGCAGAACGGGCAATGCATGTTTCAAGCCTTGGACATCAGGCGCCGCGCATGCGACGTGGAGAACCTGTAACGCAGATACAACAAACCCCGGGCCGGGGCAAGCGCCCAACCCGGGGTGATGCGGTCAGCTCAGGGCAGAACGGGCGTCAACAACCGCTGACACCCGACGCCGATCAGCCATAAACCGGGTACTTGCGGCACTGCTCGCTGACGGCATCACGCACGCGGGCGATGACGGCTTCATCGGCCGGCGCGTCCAGCACGTCGGCGATCCAGTTGGCCAGCGCGACGCAGTCGGCTTCCTGGTAACCACGGGTGGTGATGGCCGGGGTGCCCAGGCGCAGGCCCGAGGTCACGAACGGCGAACGCGGGTCATTCGGAACCGAGTTCTTGTTGACGGTGATGTGGGCCTTGCCCAGCGCGGCTTCCGCGTCCTTGCCGGACACGTCCTTGCCGATCATGTCGACCAGCATCAGGTGGTTCTGGGTGCCGCCGGAGACGATCTTGTAGCCGCGCGCGATCAGCGTGGTGGCCATGGCCTGGGCGTTCTTCACCACCTGCTGCTGGTAGGCCTTGAATTCCGGCTCCAGCGCTTCCTTGAAGGCCACCGCCTTGGCGGCGATGACGTGCATCAGCGGACCGCCCTGGATGCCCGGGAACACGATCGACTGCAGCTTCTTCTCGATTTCCTCGCCAGCGCCCTTGGCAATGATGATGCCGCCACGCGGACCACGCAGGGTCTTGTGGGTGGTGGAGGTGACCACGTGCGCGTGTTCGATCGGGTTCGGGTACACGCCGGCAGCGACCAGACCGGCGACGTGCGCCATGTCCACGAACAGGTAGGCACCGACCTTGTCGGCGATGGCGCGGAAGCGCGCCCAGTCGATGACCTGCGAATAGGCGGAGAAACCGGCCACCACCATCTTCGGCTTGTGCTCCAGCGCCAGGCGTTCGACTTCGTCATAGTCGATCAGGCCGGCTTCGTTCACGCCGTACTGGATCGCATTGAAGATCTTGCCCGAGGCATTGACCTTGGCGCCGTGGGTCAGGTGACCGCCATGGGCCAGGCTCATGCCCAGGATGGTGTCGCCCGGCTGCAGCAGCGCGAAGTAGACAGCCTGGTTGGCCTGCGAGCCGCTGTGCGGCTGCACATTGGCGTAATCGGCGCCGAACAGCTGCTTCAGGCGGTCGATGGCCAGCTTCTCGGCGATGTCCACGTACTCGCAGCCACCGTAGTAGCGCTTGCCCGGGTAACCCTCGGCGTACTTGTTGGTCAGCTGGCTGCCCTGCGCTTCCATCACCATCGGGCTGGCGTAGTTCTCGCTGGCAATCAGCTCGACATGGTCTTCCTGACGCTGGCACTCATCGGCAATGGCCTTGGCCAACTCGGGATCGTAGGACTCGATACGGGCTTCACGCGGGAACATCACAGCTCCTGGTACGGGGGCGAGGGAGCTGTTGATTGTAGCGCTTCCTTCGCCCCCCGGCCCGGCAGCGGTCGGTGCCATCTGCAACCAGCATCACGACCCGAAAACGAAGAAGGCGCCCCGCAGGGCGCCTTCCAGGGAGCCGACCGCAGCCTGGCTCAATGATTGAACACGATGTCGGCGATGATGCCGGTGGCGATGGCCACCATCAGCATGTTGCCGCGGTCGTCGCGGATCCAGCGGTGACCGTAGGGCGGGCGGCGCACGTGGTAACGGTTGTAGTCGTTGACCACATAGACCGGGCCGCCGTAGTAGTTGCTGTAGCGGTGACCGCGCTCGAAACCATACGGGCGGTACACCACGCGCGGCGGCGGTGCGTAGTAGCGGCGGTCATTGTAGCGGGCGTCGCGGTAACCCTCACGGTAGCCATTGGCGTAGTGGCGACGGTCGTCCCGACGCTCGTGGCGGTCATGGCCGCGGCCGCGATCATGGCCCCTGCCGCGGTCATCCCAGCCGTGGCGGCCACGGTCGTGGTCATCACGGTCACCCGCCGCAAAGGCCGGGGCGGTGGCACCTAACGCCAATACGGTGGTCATCGCAGCGACAACAAAGCGGTTCATCTTCATGGGTGGCCCTCACTGGGTTGGTGGACGGTTTCCATGATGCTCACTTGATCTGAACGGTTTCCGGCTGGAAACGGTTACGGCCTTTCCCATTCATAAATCAGCAAGCGCCCCACCCGCCTCCGGCGGCTATGCCGGGGTTCCGGTTATAATCGGGGATTCCCTTTTGCCTTTGGCTCTGTCCTCACTGGACCGGGCGCAGGCGTGCGCTACGGAGACGTCATGTCCTCGCAATACATCTACACCATGAACCGCGTCAGCAAGGTGGTCCCGCCCAAGCGGCAGATCATCAAGGACATCTCGCTGTCGTTCTTCCCCGGTGCCAAGATCGGCCTGCTGGGCCTGAATGGCGCCGGCAAGTCCACCGTGCTGAAGATCATGGCCGGCGTGGACACCGATTTCGAGGGCGAGGCCCGCCCGCAGGCCGGCATCAAGGTCGGCTACCTGGAGCAGGAACCGCGCCTGGATCCGGCCCAGACCGTGCGTGAAGCGGTCGAGGAAGGCGTGGGCGAAGTGCTGCAGGCCCAAGCCGCGTTGGACAAGATCTACGACGCCTATGCCGAGGAAGGCGCCGATTTCGACGCGCTGGCCAAGGAACAGGAACGACTGGAAGCCATCCTGGCCGCCGGCGATGCGCACACGTTGGAGAACCAGCTGGACGTGGCCGCCGACGCGCTGCGCCTGCCGCCGTGGGACGCGGTGATCGGCAACCTGTCCGGCGGTGAAAAGCGCCGCGTGGCCCTGTGCCGCCTGCTGCTGCAGAAGCCGGACATGCTGCTGCTCGACGAACCGACCAACCACCTCGACGCTGAGTCGGTGGAATGGCTGGAGCAGTTCCTGGCGCGCTACACCGGCACCGTGGTGGCCGTCACCCATGATCGCTACTTCCTGGACAACGCCGCCGAGTGGATCCTGGAATTGGACCGCGGTCGCGGCATTCCGTGGAAGGGCAACTACACCCAGTGGTTGGAGCAGAAGGACGAGCGCCTGAAGCAGGAAGACAACCAGGAAAAGGCCCGCCAGAAGGCGATCCAGAAGGAACTGGAGTGGTCGCGCCAGAACGCCAAGGGTGGCCGCACCAAGGGCAAGGCCCGTCTGGCCCGCCTGGAAGAGCTGCAGAGCGTTGACTACCAGAAGCGCAACGAGACCAATGAAATCTTCATCCCGCCGGGCGAGCGCCTGGGCAACTCGGTGATGGAGTTCAAGAACGTCTCCAAGAAGTTCGGCGAGCGCCTGCTGTTCGACAACCTGTCGATGATCATCCCGCCGGGTGCCATCGTCGGCATCATCGGCCCGAACGGTGCCGGTAAGTCGACCCTGTTCAAGATGATCACCGGCCTGGAAAAGCCGGATTCGGGCGAGATCGTGGTCGGCCCGACCGTCAAACTGTCCTACGTCGACCAGAGCCGCGACGCGCTGACCGGCAACCACAACGTGTTCCAGGAGATTGCTGGCGGCCTGGACATCCTCAACATCAACGGTGTCGAGATCCAGTCGCGTGCCTACATCGGCCGCTTCAACTTCAAGGGGCAAGACCAGCAGAAGTTGGTCGGCTCGCTGTCCGGTGGTGAGCGTGGCCGCCTGCACATGGCCAAGACCCTGCTGCAGGGTGGCAACGTGCTGCTGCTCGACGAACCGTCCAACGACCTGGACATCGAAACCCTGCGTGCGCTGGAAGATGCGTTGCTGGAGTTCCCGGGCAACACCTTCGTCATTTCGCATGACCGCTGGTTCCTGGATCGCATCGCCACGCACATTATTGCCTTCGAAGGTGACTCGCACGTCGAGTTCTTCCAGGGCAACTACCGCGAGTACGAAGAGGACAAGAAGCGTCGCCTCGGCGACGATGCCGGTCCCAAGCGCCTGCGTTTCAAGGCACTGAAGTAATACCCGACAGACGGCCGCCCAGTGCGGCCGTCTGCTTTTGGCGACGGCGCCGAACAGCGCGCTCTTCGCTTCAAAGCCCCTCTCCCGTTCACGGGAGAGGGGTTGGGGTGAGGGCAAGCTCTGCGCAGGAAACTGCCATCGTTTGCTTTGGTCAGAAAAGCGCAAAGAGCTGAAGAGCGGGTGAAGCCCCCCCTCATCCGCCCCTTCGGGGCACCTTCTCCCGCATGCGGGAGAAGAAAAGGCAGGACTCCGTTTTCGGTTCCTGCGACGGATGGCAGCACGCCCCGCTCCCGCCTCCGGCCCCCTCTCCAACCCAGCGAGAGGACACAGCCTGCAATCCACGGAATTCCCCCATGTCCCTGCTAGACCGAATCTTCAAACTGCAACAGCACGGCACCAGCGTCCGTACCGAGGTACTGGCCGGTATCACCACCTTCCTGACGATGTCCTACATCGTCTTCGTCAATCCAGAGATCCTCGGCACCACCGGCATGGACCCGGGCGCGGTGTTCGTGGCGACCTGCCTGGCGGCCGCGATTGGCTCGGCGGTGATGGCACTGGCGGCCAACTATCCGGTCGGCATGGCACCGGGCATGGGCTTGAATGCGTTCTTCGCCTTCACCGTGGTGGGTGCTGCCGGGCTACCCTGGCAGCAGGCGCTGGCAGCGGTCTTCATTTCCGGCATCGTGTTCTGGGTGCTGTCGCTGACCGGCATCCGCGCCTGGCTGGTGGCCGGTATTCCCGCCTCGCTGCGCTCGGCAATCGTGGCCGGCATTGGCCTGTTCCTGGCCATCATCGCGTTGCAGAAATCGAACGTGATCGTTGCCAATGAAGACACCATGCTCACGCTCGGCCCGCTCAATACCGCCCCTCCACTGCTGGCCCTGGCCGGCTTCCTGCTGATCGCCATCCTCGAAGCGCGCAAGGTGCGCGGCGCCATCCTGATCGGCATCCTCGCCGTCACCGGCATTGGCTGGGCGATCGGCTCGGTGCAGTACCAGGGCATCGTCTCGCTGCCGCCGAGCCTGGCCCCGACCTTCCTGCAGCTGGACCTGCCTGGCCTGCTGCATCACGACGGCGGTGCGCCGCTGGCGGTGTTGCTGCAGGTGGTGCTGGTGTTCGTGCTGGTGGAAGTATTCGATGCCACCGGCACCTTGTACGGCGTACTTGGCCGCGCCGGGCTGCTGAAACTGGAAGATGGCAAGAAGCGCTTCAGCCGTGCCCTGCTGGCCGACAGCAGCGCGATTGTCGCCGGCTCGCTGCTGGGCACCAGCTCCACCACCGCCTTTGCCGAAAGCGCCTCCGGTGTGCAGGTGGGCGGCCGCACCGGCCTGACCGCATTGGTGGTTGCCGCGCTGTTCCTGGCGGCGCTGCTGTTCTCGCCGCTGGCGGCGATGGTGCCGTCCTATGCCACCGCGCCGGCACTGCTGTTCGTCGCCGGGCTGATGCTGCGCGAACTAGTGGAAGTGAAATGGGATGACCTGACCGAGTCGGTGCCCGCTGCGCTGTGTGCACTGGCGATGCCGTTCACCTACTCCATCGCCAACGGCCTGGCCTTCGGCTTCATCGCCTATGCAGCGCTGAAGGCGGGTACCGGCCGCTGGCGTGAAGTGCACCCGGCAGTGTGGTTGGTGGCGAGCCTGTTCGTGCTGCGTTACGCGCTGGAGTGACTGCAGGACACCGGCCCGGTGTCAGCACTGGCACGTCAGCCAAGCCCCATCACGGCAACGGTCCCTGCGAACACAAGCACCCCGCTGGCCACCGAGAAAACCCCCAGCGCCAACACGCTGCGCCACACGGTCGACCAGATCGGCTGCTGCTTGAAGAACTGCACCAGCGAAACCACGATGTAGATCATGCCCAACGCGCCGGCCAGCGCCTGGGTATGCGGCACCCAGCGGTGCAGCAGCACCAGTACGGTCCAGATGACGAAGGTCTGCACGGTCAGCAGCGTGGTGATCACCAGCCACTCCGGATAGTTCAGCTTGCTGTAGCGGTTGAAGACCACCCGGAACACCAAGGCCTCGATCGGCAGCAACATCAACGTGAACGCCGCGAAATGGGACTCGATCCAGGCACCGACAGTGCGCGAGGCATCCATGAAGCGCTGCATCTCAGCCGGCAATGTCTGGCCAGCAAGCAGTGCTTCGGATGCACCGCCGTCGACGATGCTGGTGCCGACGAGCAGGCGATTCAACAGCAGCACCGCCGCCGACATCATCGTGATCAGCAGCAGTGGCTTGACCTGGTTGCCGCGTCTTCCCTCGATGTAATCACGCAACAGCGGACCCGGCCGGCCCATCAGCTGCTTGAGCGAATACAGGATGCCCCGGTCCATGTGCAGCACGCTGTGCTCCAGCTCATGGCCAAGGAAATGCCAATCGATGCGGTGCGCCGGCGTGGGCTGGCCGCAATTGGGGCAATACTTTTGATCACGCCCGGCTACCGCGTGATTACAGTTGATACAGCTGGTGTCGACCTGCATCCCCATGCATGGCCCCCTTTGATGACAAGCTGGCATTCTAGAACGATGCCAATACGCTACGCCACGGTCATTCGGAACCAGGCCGACCGCAACTCAGGACCGGCACTGCCCGGCACGGCGGACCCGCAGACGCCCTGCCGGCCTGCCAGCGCCCGGACCGCGGGGTACTGCGGAAACCGGCCAGAACCGCTAGTTGTATTGAATGGTGAACGTGGCCGCACCATTGGCCCGGCCTGGCGTCACCCGACCGGCACGGGTCTGGATGTAGCGCGCGCGTAGCGGCAAGCTCAAGGTACTGGGGCCCGACACGCTCGTTCCGAGATCGATGTTCTCGGCAAACCGCAATTGCCTTTCACTACTGCCGGTGCGCTGTACCATCTCAATTGCGATGCCGGCTGCCGCGTCCGCGGCAGCAGTCAACGGCAGCACACCTGGCAGGTTCGAGCTGTCCTGGACAGCGTCCAGTCGAATACCGATCCGGCTCTGGAATTGGGCGACATTGCTGCCTTGGCAATCCAGGCGGATATCGAAATCACGATCATTCGCGCGCGTACCCACGCCGGTAAAGGCACTGGCCGGTACCGATCCGAAATCCACGACAATGTTGCGACTGCCCGCCTGCACGGAGCAGGTAGCGTTGACCACGGTCGTTCCGCTGCCGCGGAAGGTGGAAACAAGCACCGGCCGGCCTGCTCCATCACCATCAAAGTAATACGTCGTGAACCTGCCAGGTGGAGCAATCAGCCCTGAACCGGTAACCGCCGCCGTCTTGATCAACTCCACGCGAAACGTGCCAGCGGCAAGCCGCACATTACTGGAGTTCGGTAACAACAAGGTATGCGGATAGAAGGCCTTGACCGCTCCCGAGTCACGGTAGACACGGATGCCGACACCTGCAACGTCGGTGGCATATACGTCACTGAGACCCGGCACCCGTGTGGCCTGCGCGGCGTTGTTGAAGATGCCAATCGCGCTGCCTCCGCCATTGCATTGCGCAACACCAGCACGCTCGTTGATCGCGACCACCAACTCCTTGATCAGTCCTCCCACCGGCACGCTTGGCAGAATCACCACCTGGCCCATGTCCATCTGCACATCCTGGGGCACGAACGTCCCCGGATTGAGCGCACACCGGGCCTGTGCGCCCGACGCCAGCAGCAAGCCGACAAGTGCACCGGCAAGCTGATACGGCTTGCACCACGCCACATTGGTCAGCGACATATTGCCTCCAACTTGATGAAACCCACCGACTGCGTCTCCGCTTCAGCAGCCGCGGGCAACTGATAGTCAAAGCTGCATTGCTGATCGACCGCCCCGCCCCAGGCAAGCTGCAGGTGTCCCCGGCCCTGCTCACTGCGCAGGTACAGGCGTCCGGCCTGACCGACCATGCCCACCGGCTGCCCCTGCGCATCCTTGGCCTGCGCACCAAAGGGCAGCAACTGACCATCCGCGCCACGCACCTGGATCAGCAACGCCCGCCCTTTGCGCGTCTCGAAACGCAGGAAGCTGATCGCACCGGCATACGGCGCCACCGATTGACTGCTGCTGTCCAACTCGACTTCGCGCGACATGTCCTGCGGATCCAAGGTAATCGTTGTAAGCCGGTACGGTGCGGCGTAAGGAACCACCGCATATCCCCTGCCATCGATGCGCAAGCCTGCGGCACTGGTCAGGCGCGCATCACGCGCCCCCTCGGCCTGGACCACGACCATCGTCTCACCGCGCTGCGGGCTCAACGTCACGCCACCGGCGTGCGCGACGAAACTACCAGCAGCCCCCACAGATAGCTGGCGGAAATCCTTGGAATAGCCGTACGAAGCATTGAGCGCCGCATGGCGGCCTTGATAGTTGGCATTGGCAATTCCGGTGGTTCCTCCAACACGACCATCGGACAGGGCGACGCCATAGTTGAGGCTGTTCTCCGGCCCGGTGCTGCCGGTGATGCCGACGCGGCTGTTGTCATAGCCACCGTGCTCACGCAGCCCAAGATCGGCACTGAGCGACAGCGGCCGCCCCTTTCGCCCAAGTGGCAAGCTCACGCTCAACAGGTACTGCGTATCCTTGTTGCCGAACTGACCATCCTCGGTGCGCAGCGCCGAGAGTCCGAAATTGAGCGAACGCCATGCGTTGTTGTAACCCAGTTGATACTGCGTATTGCTGCCGGGAAGATCGTAGAAATCACGTACCGCGCCGGTGAGGTACAGGGCGCCCCAGCGTTGCCCAAGCGGCTGGTTGAGGGTCAACTGGAATTGGCTGCGTTGGCGTCCGGCGGGCAGCGCACTGAAGCCCCGGTCGATCGCATCACGCGCGTACAACGCATCCTGCAGGCTGTAGAACCCGCGTGTGGAGTAGCGATAGGCGGCAAGTGTAAGGTTGGTGCCGGTGTCGCCAAACAAGGTGCTGTAGCTCACACGCACGCTCGATCCTTGGCGCCTGCCTGTCTGTTCCAGCTCGGTACGAGCATGGGTGACATCAGCGGCAAACGCACCAATCGTTGTCGATACACCTGCTCCGTACAAGAGCGAGCTATAGCCCTCACTCAGCGCAGTACCGGCGTAAAGCGTCAGCTGATTGCCGATGCCGCGCTGGTAAGTGCCCTGCAACAGCCATGGCTCATCCAGCAAGCGCTCATCGCGGACCTGTCCTGCGGTCAACGCATATCGCGATACACCAGGGCGCAGCATCTGCGACACCGATCCGAATGGCACCTTGAACGCCCTTTGACGCCCATCGGCCTCGACAACAGTGACCTCAAGGTCACCGCCATACCCCGTGGGGTAGAGATCCTCGATCACAAAGGCGCCCGGCGACACCGTCGCCGAATAGATCAATTGCTGGTTCTGGCGGATCTCCACCCGCGCATTGGTTTCGGCGATACCACGCACGACAGGTGCATAGCCACGCAGCGAGTCAGGCAGCATGCGATCATCGCTGGCCAGGCTGATACCGCGATAGCCCACCGAATCGAACAACTCACCGTTGCTGAAGGACTCACCAACGGTCAGCATGCCGCGAACCTTTGGAATCCCACGTTGCGCATAGGTGGCAATGCGCTGCCAATGGCTGCCGTCGCGATCAGCTTCATTCCAGGTCAGGTTGGCGTCTTGGCGGAATTGCCACCCAGCGAGGTTCACGCCCATGTTCAAGCCAAGATAGGCATTGCGGTTGCGATCCCCGCCTGCCAGCCGGATATCACTGTCCATTGCATTGAAGCTGTAGCCCACAAATGCAGCGTTGATGCCACGATCCCACAGCGCCGGATTGACGTAGCCACGGGCCTCGCGGCGCAGGAAGGCTTGCGGAATACTCACGTCGTAACGGAGGTCTGCACTGTCGTAACTGCCGAATGCGTTGGCCATGCGCTGCTGTATCTGCACGCAACCATCGACATCAACCGATGGCTGCGCCGGCTCCGTCAACTGCGAGGTATCCACACCCAGCTCCTCAAGCAATGGCAGGCCGAGGCAGGCACCCACGGCACCATCACGATCGGCCTTGAACTGCAGATCACGACGTCCCTGCCAACTGCCATTGACATAGATATCCACACGATAGGTTCCCGCGACCATTGGATTGCCGTTGATGAAGGCGGAAAGATCCACCTTCTGGCCCGTGCCGGAAAGGAAATCAGCGTCGAACTGCGCCTGCACAGGCGCAGGTGCCATAGCGGCAGTCGATACCGGTTCGCCAAGGTTTGCCGTTGCTTCCGGAGCAGCCCACAGCACTGCCGGACTCGCCACGATTGTGGTCGTGCATATGCGCACAAGCCAGGTCACTGGGCTGCCAACAAGCACGCATCGTATGGAGTTTGCCAATCTGTTATCACTCACACTGACATTCCTTCAGGACGATTGCGCGACAACTGACACAAGGCCACCTCGCCTTTCACACTCCGGCTCAACCGCCTGCGTCGACGCTGACCGTGTACTCCATGCGTCCGCCGTAATCATTGATGCTGACAAAGCGCACCTGGTCGACGTTTCCAACGATTTCAAACCGCAGATCCTGCAAAGGACCAACCATCTTCCCCTGGCGCTCCAGGCTGCGTTCAACTCCGCCTTCGCGGGCGTACACCTCCGCCAACGTCACGTGATACGGCGTTGTGTTTCGGACCCGTAGAGCGCCAGCATCGCGCTGCCAATGCAATGCCGCAGGAGCTTGGTTGGCGCTACCGGAAAGGCCTTGTGGCCGATAGAACAACTTTATCCGTGAGCGGAATGCCACCTGAAGATAGTTCTGCTCCTCGCCATCTGCCTGCGGTGAGGGCGGCACATCCAGAACGTTGAGCCAGAACACCGACTCGCGGTCAGCAGGCAGGTCAGCACCGGTAAAAACCAGGCGCAATGCCTGGCTGCGCCCGGGCTCCACCCTGCTGATTGGTGGCGTCAACATGAAGGGGGCATCGCTGTTCTCGGCGGTCTGCGCCTGATCGCCAGCATCCACCCACGCCTGGACCAATGATGGCGAGTCACCAACGTTGTCTATCTGCACCGTCACTTCGCGTGCCTGTGCGGGATAGACCACACGCGTACCGTTGACAACCACGCCTGCCAGCACCTGTGATGGAAGCAACAGTCCAAGTCCGCCCAGCAGCATCCATATGGAAAAAAACTTCATCACAGAAAGTGCATCCGAATGAAACACCGCCGGCGGACTATCCGGCCGGCGATGCAATAGCCAGGGATCAGTTGTAGATGATCGTGTACTTCACGCTGCTGGTGACTTCGCCGGGTGTGGATGCACCGGTCGCGTAGTACTCGACGAAATAGTTCAGGTCGGCAGAGCCGCCGGCATTCACCGTCACCCACTGCGAGTTGGCCTGGGTGCTGCCCGCACCGGCAGTCACCACCGGCAGGAACTGATTGTTGCTGCCCAGCAGCTGCAACTGCACCTGTGTTGCACCGGTGGTCGTTGCCACGTTGTTCAAACGACCAGTGCCAAGGTCAATCGTCGCACCCGGCTCAAAGTACGTAGCCACGTTGCCAGGATTGCAGTCGGAGAGATTGATCGAGAAGGGCGTGCGGCCTGCCACCTGTCCGGCGGCAGCCAAAGTGCTGCTGGAAACGGTAGGCAACGTGACGGTGAAGTCCTTGCCTTGCGGCGTCACGATGGTACAGGTCTTGTCGGTTACCTCACCGTTGAAGGTGATGGTGCCATCGACGGCGTTGGCGGCGAACGGTGCCGCGGCCAACAGGAGAACGGGAAAAAAATTGATAGCGCGCATTGCTTGTATCCAACCCTGGGAAAGTAAGAGGCGGAGGAGAAAGCAAGGTGTGCTGCGGACTCAAGCCCATCCTTGCGTTGCATCCGTGTCAAGGCCAATGGCAATCCATCAACCCAGGGCCGCACGTTACCGTCACGGATCGTGACTTGCTTCACGAAATTTGTGATTTGAAGCATCCAACCGAAGCGAACACAATGCATGTTCAGCACGCATATGTTTTGCGCAACGCGAGGTACAGTGCGAAGTAGCGGCACTACTCGGCGATGCCATCGCTGCGACTTCGCAGGCCGACACGCAAAGGCAATATCAAGATTGATGTTGATCACGATCAGCGCGTGATCGCGGCTGGCAGAACAACTATTTGCCACTTATGGATGACGCGCGAATGGTGCCTACTGAAGTCCCTCAACGCGGAGAACCGCCATGACCCGATATCTTCTACTGGGTGTGGCAATGGTTACGCTCACCAGCTTGGCACATGCCAGTTCCGGCTCCATCCGCTTCAGTGGTCGCATCGTTGATCCCGGCTGCAACACCAGCCTTGCAGTAGCCCAGCAACAACTGCGCCTGGAAGGCTGTCCATTGGCAGCCTTGGGTGCAGAGGTAAGTGTATCCACGATGGAAATGGACAGTTCAGCACCTGGCAACAGCGTCCTGACCAAGCGTGCGCTGAGCAAGTCGACTCTGCATTCCGACGCACGGGTGTTCTCGCAACAGTATCGACTGGATACATTGCAGCAGCCAACATCGGCAAGCAGCTACCTGGTTGTCATCAACTACCCGTGATGCCGGCTCGACCCTGGCTCAAACCAGATCAAAACGAGCAACGATGATGTCCTCGATCGGGGACATCATCGCTCCAGCTCAAACACCTGCCGCAGATACGACAGGTAGCCCGGATCATCACACATGCTCTTGCCGGGCGAATCACTGAGCTTGGCCACCGGCTGACCGTTGCAGCGGACCATCTTGATGACGATGTTCAGCGGCGTCGGGCCCAGGTCGTTGGTCAGGTGCGTACCAACACCGAAGGCAACCTGGCAGCGGCCACGGAAGTGGTCGTACAGCTGCATCACCTTCTCGATGTTCAAGCCATCGCTGAACACCAGTACCTTGCTGGTCGGGTCAACGCGATTGGCCTTGAAATGGGCCAGCATGCGGTCACCCCACGCAACCGGGTCGCCGGAGTCATGGCGCACACCATCAAACAGCTTGCAGAAGTACATGTCGAAGTCGCGCAGGAAGGCGTCCAGCCCGACCACATCGGACAAGGCAATGCCCAGATCGCCGCGGTACTCGCGCGCCCAGGACTCCAACGCCGCCACCTGCGAATCGCGCAGGCGCGGGCCCAGCGCCTGGAATGCCTGCAGGTACTCATGCGCCATGGTGCCGTGTGGGGTCATGCCGTACATGCGCGCGAAGTACACGTTGCTGGTGCCGACGAACTGCGGGCCCAGCGCGTCACGCAGCATCGGCAGCATGGTGCCATGCCATTGCCGCGAGTAGCGACGGCGGCTGCCGTAATCGGCGATGCGGCAGTTCTCGAAGCCGACGGTATCGCGCAGCAACGCAGTCTTGGCCTGCAGGCGGCGCTCGCCTTCGGCGAAATCAGCGGTGGTGGTGTTGCGGAACCAGACTTCGTTGATGATCGCCAGCAACGGTACTTCGAACATGATGGTGTGCAACCACGGCCCGGTGATATCCAGCTCGATCTCACCCGGCACGGTTTCCGATGCACGCAGGCTGATGTACTTGCGATCCAGGTGGAACAGGCCGAGGAAATCGGCGAAGTCCGGCTTCACGAAGCGCAGCCGACGCATGTATTCCAACTCATCGGCGGTGAAGCGCAGGCTGCACAGATGATCGATCTCGGTACTGATCTCGTCCATGTACGCGGCCAGGTCAATCCCCGGCGTACGGCATTTGAACCGGTACTGGACGATGGCGCCCGGGTACTGGTGCAGTACCGCCTGCATCATCGTGAATTTGTAGAGGTCGGTGTCGAGCAGGGATTGGATGATCATGCCCGGCATTATGCGCTGGCTGGAGGCTCGGGTTCAGGCTGGCACGGCTGCTTGTTCATGGTCTGTGGCGGGCAAGGGGCTTAGGGCTGATGGCGTCTTCTCGAAGAGCACCCCTCCCCAACCCTCCCCTGCGCGGTGCGCAAGGGAGGGGGCAGAAGCGTGCATTGCTCCCTCCCTTTGGCGCAGCCAAGGGGAGGGCTGGGGAGGGGTGCTTTGAATGCCCCAACACCCCAATATCCAAACCTATCTCAACAACAACCGCGGCACCTGCAACGCCGCATGCGCCCAGATCGCACACCACACCCCTGCCCTCACCGGCAGGCTGCGCTGGCTGGCTTCGAATTTTCGGAAGTAACGCCACAGGCCGCGATGCTTGTGCCACTCCACGAAGAACGGCCGCGAACGGCTGGATACGCCGCGCACATGCAGCACCTTCAGATCATTGGCGATGGCCACCACCGCGCCGGCCTGGCGTGCGCGCCGGCATAGATCCAGGTCTTCGGCATGCAGCCGGTAGCCTGCGTCCCAGCCCTGCAGGCGGTCGAACAAGCCACGCGGCATCAGCAACAGCGCACCCGACAAGGCCTGCACCTGCTGCAACGCTGCCGAATGGTCCACCTGCACCGCCAGCCGCGAGCCCGCGCCGGGGTTACGCAGCATCGCGGCGAAGTCCGGGTCGCGGCGGCGTACCGCTGGATCAGCGGCGCCGTCCTCGTCCACCTGCTCCACGCCGAGCAGGCAATCGCCCAATGGCCGGCCAAGATCGCGCAAACGCGCCAGGGTCTGCGGCTCGACCATCAGATCCGGATTGACGAAGGCCAGCCACGGCGAATGGCATTCGCTTGCGCCCTGGTTGCAGGCGGTGGCAAAGCCGGGATTGTCAGGATTGGCGATGAAGCGCACACGGCTGTCGGCCAGCGCATGGCGCTGTGCGATCGCCAGCGAGCCATCACACGATTCGTTGTCGACCACCCGTATCTCGGCAACATCGGCGGCGGCGCGCAGACGCTGCAGGCACTCATCCAAGGTGCTTGCACTCTGGTAACTGACCACTACCACCGCAATCGAATCGCTCACACCGGCTCCGCGCCTGGAAGGGAACCACAGGCGTCGAACAGATCGGGCTGGGCTTGCGGCATTATCGCCTGCTCGCACAACTGCTGCAGTTGCTGGCGGTGGGCATGGAGCGGGTCGTTCATCAGGAATGCGGCCAGCCGCGCGGTCCACACCGGCCAGCGATTGGCCAGCACTTCCATGTCGCCTTCGGCCGGCCGACCTTCGCTGTGGCGGCCAACGAAGGCGTTGTCACACAGCACGTTGCGCCAACCCAGCCCGCTCATGCGCAGGCTCAGGTCCACCAGCGCGGCGTACCACGAGCCGTAGCTGTGGATATCCAGTCCACCAGCACGGCGACGCGCGCTACCGCGGATCAGCACCGCGTGGGTGACTGCCGAGGGCAGCTCGGGCTGCAGCAAGGGCATTGCCGCCAATGCCTGCAGCAGCCGCGCCGGATCGGCAGGCAGCGGATTGAGTTCGCCGGCACGTGGCCACGATACGGCTTCGCCGGCATTGCTCCACGGCGTGGCGGTGGCAATGGAGGCGTCACGCGCCAGGCAGTCGCTGAGCTGCTGCAGCCAACCAGCCATCGGCAAGGCATCGGGCGCCAGCACGGCGACATCGGCGTCGCCACAGGCCTTCAGCATCTCGTCCAGATGCGCGGCTTCGCCGATCGGACGTGGACGGCGCGTGTACTCGGCCTGCAGGCGGGTGCTGGCAAGCCAGTGCTCGATCACCACCTGCCCGCGCGGGCCGCTCTGGCCATCGTCGGCCAACCACACCGGCGTTCCGGCCGGTGTGTGCTTCTCCAATGCCGCCAAGCAGGCATCAAGCGCCGCGTCGTCCACACCCACCGGCAGCAGGATGACCGGCAGCGCCATGCTCAGCGCCCCTTGGGTGCGTTGATCGGATCCAGCGCGCGGAACTTGCTGCCGTACTCGTCGGTGAGATTGCGTGCTTCCTGCGGATTGCGAACGATGGTCGGGGTCAGCAGTACGATCACTTCGCTGCGTCGGCTGCTTTGGGTCTTGCGACCGAACAGGCCACCGATCACCGGTAGTCGACTCAAACCGGGCAAGCCGGATGAGCCCTTGGTGGCGCTGTCCTCGATCAGGCCGGCCAGCATCACCGTATCACCAGCATTTACCGCCGCTTCGGTCTTCATGCGGCGGGTGTTGATGCGTACGTTGCCGTTGTCATCAGGCTCACCTTCAGGCGAGCTGACTTCCTGCACGATGTCCAGGAACACCATGCCGTCACGGGTGACACGCGGACGCACCTTGAGGATCGTGCCGGTTTCCAGGTACTGCACCTGAGCGTACTGGTTGTCGCTGATGCCGGACACCGACACCGAATACACCGGGATCTTGCTGCCCACGTTCAACGTGGCCACCGCGTTGTTGCGCACGAACAGCGACGGTGTCTGCAACAGGCGTACATCGGTTACCTGATCCAGCGCGGTGATCACCGCGGCGGCGTTCTTGCCGAGGAAGGTCCAGCTCAGCCCGCCGCCGCCCTTGCCATCACCGGGAATCAACGAGCCGGCGATATCACCCCAGATACCGCGCCCGAGGGCTGACGGCAGGCCGGCGCCGCCGTCGGCAACCGGCGTGTTCACCGCCTGCTCGAAGTACCAGTTGACGCCGTAGCTCAGGTCACCGCTCAAGGCGACCTCGGCCACCTGCGCCTCGATATGTACCTGCATCGGCATCACGTCGAGCTTTTCCACTACTTCGCGGATCGAACGCCAGGCTTGCGGTGTGCTGCGCACCAACAAGGTATTGGTTTCCTCGACGGCGGAAACACCGACGCGGTCGCCTTCCACTTCCAGGGTCACGCTGCCATTGCCCGAGCTGCGCTGCGGCAAGGCCATGCCCTCGCCCATGCCGCTGCTGCCGCTAGCACCGCCTGCGCCATCGCTTTTGCCGAACGAACCGCCGCCGTCACCGAGGTTGTCGTCGGCGCTGGCCGATGGATCGACGGTGCCGCCTTGCAGGCTGACTGCACTGGCGCCCGGTGCCAGCGAAGCGGCACCACTCTGCCCCCCACGCGAGCCACTGCCAGCACCAAACACTTCGGCCAAGCGGTCCGCCAGATCCTTGGCCTTGATGTATTTCAGTTCATAGGAGAACAGGCGGGCGCTGCCACCGGCACTGTCGATGCGGTCCAGCCACTGCTGGATCTGGTCCAGGTAGCGCGCCTGCGGGGTGATGACCAGCACCGCATTGGCGTTGTCCAGCGGCATGAAACGGAACATGCCGGCGCTGGGTGTCTTGCTGGCCTCGCCAAACACCTTCTCAAGGTCACTGGCCACCTGTGAGGCGCGTCCGGACTGGATCGGGAACACGCCCACCGACATGCCCGACAGCCAATCGACGTCGAAGATCTCGACCGTGCGCAGATAGTTTTCCAGTTCGGTGCGGGTGCCGCCCAAGGTGATCACGTTGCGGGAGCCGTCGACGCCGACAATCGCGTTGGGCCGCGCATAAGGTTCCAGCACCTTCTTCATCTCGCTGGCCGAGATGTACTGCAGCGGCACCACCCGAACTTCATAGCCACGCGCGGCCGAGGCCGGTGCGGTGCTCGGCGCGACCGTACCCGCCAGCGACTGGTCGGCCGGCACCACGTTGTAGCGGCCACCGCTGTAGATCAGGCGGGCGTTGTTCCAGCCCAGCACCATCTCCAGCAGGTTCAGCGCCTGTGCCGGCGACACCGGCTTGGGCGTGGCCAGGGTTACCGTGCCCTGCACGGTCGGGGCAATGACGTAGTTCTGGCCAAGCATGTCACCGAGGATGGCCTTGGTGACCGCCTGTACCGACTCGCCCTCGAAGTTGAACACCGCCGTGCCGTTGCCAGCGGCGGTCAAGGCGGGGGCCGGTGCCGAGGCGGCCGCGCGGTTGATCACCGTGCCATTGCCACGCCGGATCACCGCCCGGCCCTGGTTGTCATCGGGCTTGGGCGCTTCTTCGATACTCAATGGATTGGTATGTGCCGCCTCGCCGGGGCCCGGCGTGCGTACATCCGGCACGGCACTACGGCGGATGTCGGGCGCGGGCGTGGTGACGCAGCCGCTCAAGGCACCTATCAGCAAACTGGCTGCAACTATGCGTGAAGTCATGCGCTCACTCTACGGGTTCTGGCTGCCAGGGCTGCCGTTCTGATTCTGTTGTGCCTGCCTGCGGCGGGCCTGGATGCGTTCGCGGATTGCCCTGATCTGGTCCGCCGACGGCGTAATCGCTTCGGCTGACGGCGGCGCTACGGGCGCGACAATGGGTTGGGCAACCGGCGGGGTACTGCCGGGCACAGGCGCCACGCCGCCTTCCGCCTGCGGTGTTGGCCCGCCACTGAATACCTGCAGCTCCAGATTCAGCGTACCCGCGGGCCCGCTGACCACTGCGCCGCGCGGCTGCAGCGACAGCAGCTGCCAACCGTCCTGCACCTCGCCGCCCAGGCGAAGACGCAGCGACTTGCCCTGCTCTGTGGTCAGGGTGGCCATGTCCAGGCCCGGCGTCATCAACACACCGGTCAAACGCACACTGGCGGCGGTCGGCTCGCCGGCTTCACCGATGAAGAACGGATGCGGCCGCCGATCGCTGGCAAACAGCGGCCGGTTCAAGGCTTCGGCATTGTCGGCAACCACCAGCTCCGTCGCCTGCGGAACCGCCGGCAAGGCCGGCACTTCCAGCGCTGCGTTGCTGTTGCCGATCCTGCTACCGAGGCCGAACAGGCAGGCTGCCCACACCAGCAGCGCCCAACCAGCAAATGCAGCCAGCAACCAGGTGCGTAGACCCACTGTGTCATTGCCCATTGGCAACCTCCGTCGCTGGCGTGACCACGCCCGGGCGCAGGTAGCCGCTGAGCTCGAAACTGACATCCAGGCCGCCACCACCTTCGCCCATGCCTGCGGACAGGATGTCCAACCGGTCCACGCGCAACTGCGGCGTGCCGGTTTCCAGCGTCTGCAACACGTTCATCCATTCGCTCATGCCACACCGCAGCCGCGCCTGCACTGCCACCCGCGGGAAGCGACCGCTGCTATCGGCTGGCAATGGTGAGCGATCGCTGATTGCACAGCTACGCTGGTCCGGGCTGGCCAGACGTGCCGCTTCCTCAAGCCGTTGCACCAGTTTGGAGGTCGCCAGCTCCGCTGAGCTTTCCGCCATGAAGCCTGGTTGATCGACCAGTGTCTGCTGTGCCTGCTGCAGCCGTTGCGCGACCTGCGGGGCCTGCCGCAGCTGCATGCCGATGCGCTGCTGGCGTTCCTGCAAATCATGGATCTCCGCTTCGACCGCCAGCATCGGGCGGACCCACAAGGGCTGCACCAGCAGCAGGTAGATCAGGCCCATTACGGCCAGCAGCAGGCCAAGTGCCAACCAGCGGTCACGGCGCGCGCGGTGCGTTGCCATCGGCAGCCTCCTGGTTGGGGCCGCGCAGTTCCGCGGTCAAGGTGAAACGTTCGCGCGCGGTGCCTTGGCCGGCCTGCAACACACCGGTCAGTGACGGCGTCTTCCACAACGTGGAGCCTTCCAGCTTGGCGACCAGCGATGACGCACTGCTGCTCATGCCGATCAGCTGCATGCGCCCGCCTTCGATCGAGAGTTTCTCCAGCGAGGTGTCATCACCCAGCCGTTGGCTGAGCTCGTTGATGATCGCGGTGGCCGATGGCTGCTGGGTGCGCTGCGCGGTGAAGAACTGCTGGCCATCCACCAGATCCTGCAGCTGCTGCCGCTGCGCTGCCACCGCGCGCGCGCGCACTGCGGCAGCATCCACCTGCACCGCAAGCCGCGTGGCGGCGGCGCGCCGGTTGTCCAGCAACTGCCACGCAGCAAGCACCACCATCACCGTACCCGCGATCAGCAACAGCCGGTTGAGCCGACGCATCGGATCGTTGCGCTGCCGACGAAGCGCCAGCGGCAGCAGGTTCACCCCCAAGGGCTCGCCTTGCGCATCGACCGCATCCACGCCATCCAGTTGCTGCCGCCATGCCTCGCCCGGGCCCAGCAACGCGTCCACCAGTGGCCGCGGCGCGACCACCAGCTCGGTGTCCAATTGACCGTCATCGCGACGCTGCAACAGGCGCACGTCGTAATACACCTGTGCAGCACTGAAGGGGGTCTGCCGGTCAATCTCGAAGCCCAGCACTTCACGCAGGCGCGCTTCGGCCGCGGCCGGCATGCGCAGCGGCTTGCGCAGTGCCGCGCTGGCCGACAACAACCCGAAGCGCGGCAGGCCCGCAACCCGTGGCGGCAAGGCTGCTTCCACCGCAGTAGGTGACGCGCCAGCGGGCAACGCCTGCAGCAACTGCCGCTGGCCGCTCTGCAACAGCGATACTGTCAGCTGTCCGTCCACCAGCTCCAGCAGCAAGCGCGCATCGGATACGCCGAGCAAGGCCCGCCAACGTGCCGGCAGCCACGACAGCAATGCCCGTGTCCACCACGCCCAGAAGCCACCGGCACCGGGCAAGATGCGAGCGCTTGCCTGCCCCAGTCGTTCACGCAACCCCGTCATCTAGACATCGCTCCCTGTTCCCACTGCAGCACCGTATACGGCGCACCGGCCATACCACCGGGATTAAGACGGACCACGGCGCGGGTCACCGCTTGTCGCTCGGCCACCAGCTGCACCTTGCTTTCGACACTATAAGTGCCGCTGTCGCCTCCCATGGGTGAAGTTTCGCCCATCCCTGCACCGCCGTCTGCACGCTCACGCTGGGCGATGGTCAACGCCGCATCCAAGCCCATCGCGGTCAGCACCGGTGCCGCTGCGAAACGTGCGCTGGGCCTGTCACTACCGTACACGGTCACCAACGGTGCCAGCTGTGCAAAAAGTGCGGGCTCCATGCCGAGCACGCGCTGCAGCTCGCTGATACTGTCAAACGGCGCATTCCTGGCACCATAAGGCAGGCCAGCAGCCTGATAATCCGCGGTTTCCGCGCCGCCGGAGGCCTGCAGCAGCGAATCGACGTCACGCCAATCGACAATGGCGCCGGCCAGGCGCGTGGCCTTGTCAGGTGCCATCCCCAGCGCACGGAGCAGGCCCTGCAGCAGGTTCAGATCGGCCTTGTTCAGATCGACCTTGCCGCTTTCATCAACGACACGCAACTCCACCACATGGCCATCAAACTGCCAGCGATAGGGGCGCCCGTCGGCGTGCCAGCTGGGCTGGGTGGGCGTGGCGCGCATCCGCGACAGCGCGTAATCGATGCCGGCATGGGCAACCTGCTCGCCTCCGGCGAGGTCCCCGGTCACCCGGCCCTGCAGGTGCTCGACCCGAGCCGTCAGCGCAAATGCCGCTATGACCGTGGTCAACAGCGCCACCACCCACAGCACCAGCACCAAGGCTGCCCCGCGCACCCTCATCGCCAGCTCCCGGCAACGCCGTACTGCGGCAACGCGACGACCAGCGGCGGCCACGCTGGACCACGTGCCGGGGTGATGTCGATGGAGACCAGCGCCGGCATGCGCCCAGGCGAGTCCCAGCTGTCCTGCCAACGGCCCATCGCGCCGGTATTCGAATCGATGCCGCGATAGCGCAGCTTCACCTGTTTCAGATCGTCGGCCAGCAACTCACTGCCACGCGGCGGGTTTTCCTCCAGCAGCTCGCCGTTCTGCAGCAGGGTCAGACCGATCCGCAGCTCCTGCTTGTCACCGTTGCCGCTGACCTCGAGCGTGTGCAGATAGGGCCCACCGCGTCCTAGATAATTTGGCACATCGGCGACAAAGCGCAGCTGCTGCGGCGTACCGGTGAACACCTTGGCACTGCCGTTCAGCGCATCGCGCTGCATTGGCAGCGGCATCGCCGAGACCAGGCGCCTGCGCAGGAATCCCTCGACCGCACGCATGCGTTCATTGCCACTGGCTACCGCCTCGCCACGACTGCTGATGGCCAGGGTTGAACGCACCGCGGCCAATGCCAGTGCCATGCCGGCTGCCAGCAGCACGGTGGCCAACAGCACCTCGATCAAGGTGAAGCCGCGTGCGCGCAGCGGGTGCTTCATGGCGTCGCCTCCGGCGCCGGATTGCCGCGCAGGCGCAGGGTGCGCCAACGCAGTTGCTCCTGTGCGCTGTCACCCCAACGCACCTGCAGCTCCAACAACCACAACCGAGCCTGCTGCTGGCGTGGCTCGACGTAGGGAGAAACCTGCAGGCTCCAGTGATAGCGGCCCTGTTCCCATTCGCCCTGCTGGCGGCCAGCGCTCAACGGCGCCTCAACCCCGGCCACCGCAAGCAACGATTGCGCGTGCAAGGCAGCGCGCCCATAACCATCGGCCATGCTGACCTGCCGCGCCGCGCCGGACAGGCTGCCCAGCAGCAAGCTCATCGCCAACGCCAACAGGGCGAAGGCGACGATCACTTCAATCAACGAATAACCGCGTTGGCGCCTCATCCGGCGCCCTCGCGCAACGGCCCGGCCTTCACCTCGCCGGTGATCCACGCCACATCAATACGCCATACCGCGTCGCCTGAACGCAATTCGATACGGCCGCCGCTGGACGCGCCATCCTCAAAGAAACGTATGACACCTTCGTCCCTGCGCGTCTGCAATTGACCTGCGCCAGTGAAGCTGACCGTCAGTGCCTGCGGCAATTCACCATGATGACCATCCGTCCCCTGCCAGCTACGGCTGCCCGGGTTGATCTGCAATTGCTGGACGACACCGGTACTGATGGCGCGGGTCCGGGTGTAGCGCAGTTCGGCTGCCAAGGCCTTGCCGGCCGAGCGCAGACGCATGCCATCCAGGCCACCACTCATCGCCATTGCCGCCATCAAGGCCAACGCAGCCACCAGTGCCAGCACCAGCACCATCTCCAGCAGCGACATGCCGCGCATTGCACCGCGCCGTGCAGGTACGGCACGCACGGCAGCAAACGGTAGTGGAAAGCGCGTCACGACCATCAAGGCTTATTCGTAGCGGATGTCGGCGTTGTAGCTTTCGCCGCCGGGCTGGCCGTCGGCGCCCAGGCTGATCAGATCGAACGGACGACCTTCACCCGGCACCCGGTACTGCACCGGATTGCCCCACGGATCATTGAACTCCGCCGGTTTGGAATACGGGCCCAGCCAACCCGCCACACCTGCAGGCTGCGTGGACAGATCCTCCAGTTTGGTTGGCAAGCGGCCGGTATCGAGCTTGTAGTTTTCCACCTTGCTGGCCAGCGTCTGGATCTGGGTCTTGCCAAGGTTGGCCTTGCCACGGTCCGCACCGCCCAGCACACGGCTGCCGACCAGGGTCAGCACCGCGCCAATCAGCACGATGACGATGATGATTTCCAACAAGCTCATGCCGGCCTGGCGTGCGCGTGACATGGGTTGTTTCAGGGTTCGCCTCATTTCTTCATCCTTCTACGAAAACAGGGATCAACCGATGGCATTGGTGAGGTCATACAGCGGTACCAGCACCGCGATGATGACCACGCCCACCACCGACGCCAACAACAAGGTGATTACCGGCACCAACGCCGCCAGCATGCGGTCGATGGCGCGGGCACTTTCCTGCTCAAAGGTATCGGCGGTCTTGAGCAGCATGCTTTCCAGCGTGCCGGACTCCTCGCCAACCTGGATCATCTGCAGGGCCAGGCGCGGAAAACGGCCATTGCGCCCCAGTGACGAAGCCAGCCCGGCACCGTTCTTTACTGCATCGGCGGCCTCGCTCACATCAGCGACCAAGGCACGGTTGCCGAGCACGTTGCGGGCAATACCCAGCCCTGCAAGCAATGGCACGCCATTGCGCAGCAAGGTGCCAAGCGTGCGCGCAAGCCGTGCGCTCTCCAGCTTGGCAACCAATCCACCAATCATCGGCCGCTTCAACAGCCAGGTATCAAAGCCCAGACGGAATACCGGATCGCGCCGCTTGCGCTCCACCCACAGCAACAGCAGCGCCGGCACCACGATGAAGACGAACCAGCCCTGGCGCACCAGCAGACCGACCTCCAGCACCGCGCGGGTAAACCACGGCAAGGTCACATCGAGGCTTTGGTACATCAGCGAAAACTGCGGCACCACGTAGCCGAGCAGGAACAGCAGCGCCAGACCCACCACCACCAGCAGGATCGCCGGGTAGATCAGGGCGTTGATCACCCTGCCCTTCAACTCCTGGCTGCGCTCCAGGTAATCGGCCAGGCGCTGCAGGGTTTCATGCAAGCTGCCGCCCGCCTCGCCGGCGCGCACCATGTTCACGTACAGCCGCGAGAACAGGCCATGCTGCCGCTCCAGCGCCTGCGACAGTGGTGCACCGCCGCGTACGCTGTCGCGAATGTCCGCGATCACCCGTTGCGAGCGCTGGTCTTCGGGTGTTTCCGTCAGGATCGACAAGGCGCGGTCCAAGGGCTGCCCGGCGCCCAACAGCGTCGCCAGCTGCTGGGTGAACTGGACCAGGGTGGCTCCGGCGAACGGGCGGTGCCGCCAGCGCCTCCAGCTGCCGCCTTCGAACGCCGAGCCGGTCGCCGGCTTGGCTTCCACCGGCAGGTGGCCCTGCTCCTGCAGGCGTGCGATCACCTCGCCTTCGCTGGCTGCATCCATCTGCCCTTCGAGCAGATCGCCACGGGTATCCAACGCTTTGTAACGGTAACGCGGCATCAGCAGCGCCGCCCCGGATGAATGCGATGGCTCATGCGTCCTCCGTCACCCGCAGCACTTCCTCCAGCGTGGTTTCGCCACGCAGTGCCTTGCCGATGCCGTCTTCGTACATGGTGCGCATGCCTGCCTTGCGTGCGATCTGTTCGATCTCGCCCATGCCGGCCTTGCGCATCACCGCATTGCGCAGCGCATCATCCATCACCAGGAACTCGACGATGGTGGTGCGCCCCAGGTAGCCAGTCGGCGCCAGCGCCGATGGCTGCGCGCGGTAGAGATGGATGTCGCCCTGCGGCTGGAAGCGGCGCAGGCCGAAGCGCTCGATCTCTTCTTCCGACGCGCGGTAACGCAGCGCGTGGGTCGGCTCCAACCTGCGTACCAGACGTTGGGCGAGGATGCCGTTGATGGTGGAAGTGAGCAGGTAGTCCTCCACCCCCATGTCCAGCAAGCGGGTGATGCCACCGGCGGCGTTGTTGGTATGCAGGGTGGACAGCACCAGGTGGCCGGTCAGCGCCGACTGGATCGCGATGCGCGCGGTTTCCAGATCGCGCATTTCGCCGATCATGATGATGTCCGGGTCCTGGCGCACGATGCTGCGCAGGGCATTGGCGAAATCCAGCCCGATCTGCGGCTTGGCCTGGATCTGGTTGATTCCCTCCAGCTGGTATTCCACCGGGTCTTCGACGGTGATGATCTTGACCTTGTCGGTGTTGAGCTGGTTGAGCGCGGTGTACAGCGTGGTGGTCTTGCCCGAGCCGGTAGGGCCGGTGACCAGCAGGATGCCGTGTGGCTGCTCCAGCACCTTGCGGAACTGCGGCAGGAAATCCTCGCTGAAACCCAGCCGCTGGAAATCAAACACCACCGCCTCGCGGTCGAGCAGGCGCATCACCACACTCTCGCCGTGTGCGGTAGGCATGGTGCTCACGCGCAGGTCCAGTTCCTTGCCCTGTACCCGCAACATGATGCGACCATCCTGCGGCAAGCGACGCTCGGCGATATTGAGCTTGGCCATGATCTTGATGCGGCTGATCACCGCCGCGGTGAGGTTGACCGGCGGGCTTTCGCCATCGACCAGCACGCCATCGACGCGGTAACGCACCTTCAGCCGATTCTCGAACGGCTCGACGTGGATGTCCGACGCGCGCAGTTCCACCGCACGCTGGATCAGCAGGTTGACCAGGCGGATCACCGGCGCCTCGGAGGCGAGGTCGCGCAGGTGCTCGATATCGTCCAGCGGCGCGAGCTCACCATCGGTGGTTTCCAGGATCGTCCCCATCGCGGTACGGCCCTGCCCATACCAGCGCTCGATCAGCTCATCCACTTCGCTGCGCACCCCAACCACCGGAGCAACCTCGCAACCGGTAGCCAGGCGGATCGCATCGATCGCGTAGCCATCCTGGGGATCAGCCATCCACAACAGGATGCGGCCTCGTTGCTCACCCAGCGGCAGCACCAGGAACTGCTTGAGGAAGCGCAGCGGCACCGGCTCCACGCCTTCCACCAGCTCAGGCGGCTGTTCGGGCAGGTCGCGGGCGGCAAGCAGCCGCAGCTCCAGTACCTTGGCACAGGCTTCAGCATGGTCGCGCTCGGACACCAGCCCCAGCCGTGCAAGCAACACCAGCAGGTCGCCACCGGATTCACGCTGCAGCTGGCGTGCGCGCTGCAGGTCAGCGTCCTTCAGCCGACCCTGCGCCAGCAGTTCGGTGACGATGCGGTCGGCAGGTGATGGCGCAAGTTGGGCGTCGTGGGCTACCGCGTTCACGCAATCCTCCTGAGTTGGCCGAACTTTAGCAGTTCGCACCCCAAGGTCGTGCACATGAACCGGCATTACAGTTAAAAAGAGCCCCGGCAACGCCGGGGCTCCAAGGTCGTGTAGTAGTCAGAATTACTGACGGGCAACCAGACTCACACCGCTATACGAGCTCGCCCCAACCAGGGTGACGTAGTAGGTGCCAGCCTGCGGCTTGTTGATGCGCACCGTTTCGCTGTTACCGCCGCGGGTCGATTTGGCGTCGAATTCGCTGCTGCTCGCCACCGCCTCGTAGCGGACATACACCGATACGTCGCCGCTGCCACCGTAGGTCATGAAGGTCAGCACCTTGCCGGCCTCGGCCTGGAAGCTGTAGACCGTTTCACTGCCGCTGCTGCCGGCAATGCCAGTCACGGCAACCTTGTTGACCAAGGGTGTCGCGTCCGGACCACATTGCTCCACGTTGGGATCACACGGCGGCGTGGTCGCCTTTACCAGTGCGGCGTTGATGTTGAGGATGCCGGCCCCGATCGGGGTGCTGGCCGGGATCGCCACCGGGAACGGCGTAGCGGTCGTCTTCAGCAGGTCACGCATCTGGTTCAGGGTCAGCGGCGTGTCGACCACGCTCTGCACCATTGCCACCGCAGCGGCCACATGCGGCGATGCCATCGAGGTACCGCCCATGCCGCCGAGGATCCAGTTGCTCGGCTCCGGTCCCTTCTCGCCGCCGTTCATCACCTGCCAGATGTAGCCGTTCGGGTTGCCGTCGACCGAACCGCCACCGCCCGGCGCCGACAGATCCACGCGTGCACCGTAGTTGGAGTAGTAGGCACGCGCACCAGTGATGCCGGTGGCACCGACACTGATCACGTTGTTGCAGGAGGACATGGTGTAGCTGGCAGCGTTGGCATTGTCGTTGCCTGCCGCGACCACCACGATTGCGCCCTTGCTGTTGGCCAGATCGATGGCTTCCTGGTACTCGCTCGGGCAGGTCGCGGGCGATACGCTGCCCAGGCTCATGTTGATTACTTCGGCGGGATTGGTGTTGAGCGGCAGCCCCGGCACCTCGCCGCCTGCGGCCCAGACAATACCGTCAGCGATATCACTGCCGAAACCGCCGCAGGAACCCAGCACGCGTATCGGCATCACCTTGGCTTTGTAGGCCAGGCCGGCCAGGCCCCTGCCGTTGTTGGTCTCCTGGGCGATGGTGCCGGAGACGTGACTGCCATGCCAGGAACTGACATCGGCCGCGTGCGAGCCACCGGTTGCCCAGCCGGTGCAGTAGTTGGCTTCCACCCAGTCACCGATATCCCAACCACCGGCAACACGCCCGTCACTGTCGCGGCGCGATACGCGCTTGTCACTGATCATGTCGTAGCCGGGAATGACATTGTTCTGCAGGTCCGGGTTGCCCTGGGTGATGCCGGTATCGATCACCGCCACCACCACGCCCTCGCCCTGCGACAGATCCCAGGCCTGCGGTGCTCGCACACCGGTGCTGGGGTTGAAGAAGTTCCACTGGTACTGGGCATAGTTGGGGTCGGTCGGAACCATTGCCGGGGCGACATCCACCATGCGCTGGTACATGCGATCGATGTCAGCGCGTTCAACGGCCGGATTTGCCTTGAGCTCACGGACGAAGTTCGCCGCTTCCTGCGCATTGAGGGCACGCGAGGTCTTGACCACACTCCAGCCCGGCGCGCCCATGCGCCGCAGCAGCGCGGCCTGGACCGCAGGCTGGGCGGCTGCGCGAGACGTCTTGGCCACGGCACGATCCAGGCCGGCGCGCGACGCCGCTGCGCCAAGGCCACGGTTGAGCGTCGCTGCATCACGCAATTCGCTGCTGCCGGCGCGGTACTTCACCACGAACCGATAGCCACCGCTGCTGTCCACCGTGGACGAACTCAAGCCTATTGTCTTCGCAGGTCCAATTCCGGCAGCAGATGCGGCAGGCACGCCGATCGAAGCCATCAGTACGGCACCGGCAATCGCCAAACCAAGCTGGGTCTTCTTCTTCATGTCGGATCTCTCGTCTTGATAGAACAGGGATGGAACTCAACGCTGCATCGCTTTGCCGTCCTGGCCCGCAACAGCCGCACTGCGGGGGCAGCACGGCTCCTGGCGATGAACCTGGAAGCCCCCGCCGCAGCAGGCGGGGGCAAGACCAAACCGCTTACCAGCCGAAGCCGGCACCAACACCCACCGAGCTGTCGTCACTGGTGAAGGCACCACCAAAGGTGACGGTGGCGCGATCACTGATGGCACGCTGGTAGCCCACGGACAGTGCCGATTCGCCGCCCTGGTAGCCGACACCGACACCGACCCGGTTCTGCGTGCGCACGCCCGCAGCACTGGTAGCCATGTTCAACATGGCCGCGCTCATCGCGCCTTGACGATCCAGACGACGGTAGACGTGGCGCAAGCGCTTGTCGATATCGCCACGGAAGATGTCGAAGCTGTCGGCCATGCTGCTGAACTTGGTGTCGGTATAGGTATTGGCCGCGGTGATGCCGCTATCCAGCTGCGCCTTGTTGACCGCATCGGTCGCCTGCGTGCCTGCGGCAACGTTGGTGACCTGCCGCTCATGGCCGCTGCTACCGACCGACACCGTGTTGGCACGATCAGCAATCGACCCTTGGCCCAAGGCAACGGCACCGGTTGCAGTGACGCTGGAACCTTGGCCAATCGCCGTACCCGAGGCAACGCTGACGGTGGCACTTTCGCCCACCGCCACCGCATTGGTGGCCACCGCTGCGATGCTGGTATTGGCACCCACCGCGGTGCTGCCGTCGGCATTGACGCGGGAATTGCTACCAATCGCGGTGTCGTTCGGGCCATGTGCATAGCTGTTGTTGCCGATGGCGCTACCCGCAACGCTGTTGGCCTTGGCTTGCTCGCCCAGCGCTACGCCAGTGCTCGCAGCCGACGCAGCAGTCTCTGCTCGCGGGCCGTTGCCGTTGCCGTTGCCATTTCCGTTGCCATTTCCGTTGCCATTTCCGTTGCCATTTCCGTTGCCATTGCCATGCCCGTTCCCGTTCCCGTTTCCATTCCCGTTGCTGGCAATACGGTTGTTGATGGCCGTAACCTGGCCATCGAGCGCCGACAACGCTGCACCCACGTTGTTGTAACTGGCCCCCTGGATGACATAGGTCGGTGCGACGAACATGCCCTGCATGCCCACGCCGGCACCGCCACCGAGGAAGCTGGCCATATTGCCCAGTGACTGGAACAGCTGCCCGCCATTGATGGCCTGCATGCTGCCAGCGGCGATGGCGCCGGCAGCGACGTTGTCCAGCGTGGTTCCCTGCACGCCCGCCAGGGTGAGTTTGTCGCGGCTGGCATCGTCATAGGTCACCGCATTGGCGGTCACGCCCTCGATGCTGCCGATACGACCATCGATGTCGGTAACGCGCGTCTCCACCGCACCAACCCGCTGGTTGGTGACATGCAGCTGACCACCGGTCACCGCATCAGTGCTGCCTTCGGCAATACGCCCTGCACCGACATTGACGATGCGACGCGTCACTGGGCCATTGGTGCCGTTACCGCCACCTACCGAAACCACGTTGGCTTCAACTGCACGCGAACCTGCGCCCAGGGCCACCGAATTGGCGCCTGAGACGCCAGCACCCGCACCGATTGCGACACTGTTGACGCCGTTGCTGGCGAACGCGCCGTAACCGATGGCGACACCGTTGACTGCAGTTATCGAGGTCTGCCGGCCCAGCGCCGTGCTGTTGCTGGCCTTCGCTGCGGCATCCGCACCCAACGCCGTTGCTCCATTTGCACTGGCAGTACTCGAAGCACCCAGCGCCGTGCTGCGCTCGGCGCTGGCAAGCGCCGCCGAGCCCGAAGCCACCGCATTGGTACCACTGGCAGTCGCCACACCGTCGCCGCTCGCCCGGAAGTACTTGTTGGTCTCCCCTGCGACGCCGGCCACCGCATCCAGCTGCGACTTGTTGACCGCATCGGTTGCCTCGGTGCCGGCAGCGACATTGGTGATCTGCCGTTCGGCACCCACATCGCCCACCGACACCGTGTTGTCACGACCGGCGATCGAGCCTGCACCCAAGGCCACCGAGTTGGTAGCGCCAGCCTCGGCACCGGTACCGAGCGCAGTGCTCTGTTGACCGAAGGCCCAGGCATTGGCACCAACAGCGGTTGCATCATCGCCGAACGCCCAGCTGCCACTGCCGATGGCCACTGCATTGGTCGCGCCGATGCCGAACAAGCCGAAGCCGGTTTCGGCACCATCACCAAGTGCCAGGCTGCCTTCGCCCAGCGCCGACGCATTGCGGCCGACAGCGACGTTGCCATCCTCATAGGCGGCTGCGTTGTAACCAACCGCCGTCGTGCCCACGCCTTCGGCGTAGCTCTGCGAGCCGGTCGCGGTACTGTAGTTGCCAAGTGCATTGGCCACCGCACCGCTGGCGGTGGACTGATCACCCTGGGCATAAGCACCAACGCCCGTTGCCGTCGCCGCGAAACCTTCCGCATTGGCACTGGCGCCCAGCGCGGTACCGCCGACACCGGCACTGGTGGCACCGGTCTGCACCGGCGCACCGCCGACGTTGATCAGCGGATCACCATTGGCATCGACCGCATTGCCACCCACCGCCACCGCACCCGGTCCCATCGCCTGCGCGTTCTGGCCGAATGCTGCGGCGTTCTGGCCGCTGGCCAGGGCGTTCATGCCGACCGCCGTCGCACCATCAGCCACTGCATTGGCACCGCTGCCGAAGGCCGATGCGCCATTGCCGATGGCATTGGTCGCTTCGCCGGAAGCCGTGGCGTTGTCACCCTCGGCGTACGCACCGGCATCACTGTCGGCACTCCCGGTGGCCTTGAAGTACTTGGCCGTGGTCTGCCCTTCCGCCGCTACAGCGGCCACTTCATCGAGCTGGTCCTTGTTGACCGCATCGGTGCCCTCGGTACCGGCGGCCACGTTGGTGATCTGCCGTTCGGCGCCCGCGTCACCGACTGACACTGTGTTGTCGCGACCGGCAATCGAGCCTGCACCCAGCGCCACCGCGTTGGTGGCACCCGCCTCGGCACCGGTACCAATCGCCGTGCTCTGCTGGCCGAAGGCCCAGGCATTGGCGCCAACCGCGGTTGCATCGTCACCGAAGGCCCAGCTACCGCTGCCGATCGCAACGGCATTGGTCGCGCCGATGCCGAACAATCCAAAACCCGTCTCGGCACCATCACCGATCGCCAGACTGCCCTCACCCAATGCCGACGCATTGCGGCCGACGGCAACATTGCCATCCTCATAGGCAGCCGCGTTGTAGCCGACTGCGGTGGCGCCTGCACCTTCCGCATACGATTGCGAACCGGTGGCGGTGCTGAAATCGCCAACCGCATTGGCGACCGCACCACTTGCAGTGGACTGATCACCCTGCGCCCATGCGCCAACACCGGTTGCAGTGGCAGCGAAGCCTTCGGCATTTGAACTGGCACCGAGCGCGGTCCCACCGACGCCGGCACTGGTTGCACCGGTCTGCACCGGCTCGCCATTGGAGGTGATCAGCGGATCGCCATTTTCATCCACGGCATTGCCACCGACGGCGACTGCGCCCGGGCCGGTTGCCTGCGCGTTCTGGCCGAAAGCCGCTGCGTTCTGGCCACTGGCCACGGCATTCATGCCGATCGCGGCCGCGCCGCTGGCCAAGGCACTGGCACCGTTGCCGATCACGATGGCGCTTTCGCCACTGGCCACGCTGTTGCTGCCCAGTGCGATGGCGTTGTCGCCGTCGACCAGGTTGGCGAAGCCGAATGCGCTGCTGTTTGCGCCGTCCACCTGGTTGAAATTGCCGAACGCCGAACTGTTGCTGCCGTTGGCGGTGTTCACGTAACCGACGGCACTGGAGTAATCACCAGCAGCAACGTTGTAGCTGCCAACGGCCGTGCTCTGTGCACCGGAGGCCTCCGAGCCAACACCAGCCGCGGTTGCACCGTCACCGCTGGCAACCGCGTCATCACTGCCATCGGCAGCGCCATTGGCCTTGAAATAGCGTCCGGCCAACAGTGCACCTTCGGCTGCGGCATTGAGCTGATCAACGTTGACCGCATCGGTGCCTTCGGTGCCTGCAGCGACATTGGTGATCTGCCGTTCGGCACCCACATCGCCCACCGACACCGTGTTGTCACGACCGGCGATCGAGCCTGCACCCAAGGCCACAGAGTTGGTAGCGCCAGCCTCGGCACCGGTACCGAGCGCAGTGCTCTGTTGGCCGAAGGCCCAGGCATTGGCACCTACAGCGGTTGCATCATCGCCGAAGGCCCAGCTGCCACTGCCGATGGCCACTGCATTGGTCGCGCCGATGCCGAACAAGCCGAAGCCGGTCTCGGCACCATCACCAATTGCCAGACTACCTTCGCCCAGCGCCGACGCATTGCGGCCGACAGCGACGTTGCCATCCTCATAGGCAGCTGCGTTGTAACCAACCGCCGTCGTGCCCACGCCTTCGGCGTAGCTCTGCGAGCCGGTCGCGGTGCTGTAGTTGCCAAGTGCATTGGCCACCGCACCGCTGGCGGTGGACTGATCACCCTGGGCATAAGCACCAACGCCCGTTGCCGTCGCCGCGAAACCTTCCGCATTGGCACTGGCACCCAGCGCGGTACCGCCGACACCGGCACTGGTGGCACCGGTCTGCACCGGTGCACCGCCGACGTTGATCAGCGGATCACCATTGGCATCCACCGCATTGCCGCCCACCGCCACCGCACCCGGTCCCATCGCCTGCGCGTTCTGGCCGAACGCCGCGGCGTTCTGGCCGCTGGCCAGGGCGTTCATGCCGACCGCAGTCGCACCATCAGCCACTGCAGTAGCACCGCTGCCGAAGGCCGATGCGCCATTGCCAATCGCGTTGGTGGCTTCACCAGCTGCGGTGGCGTTTTCGCCTTCTGCATAGGCGCCGGCGTCGCTATCGTCGCTGCCGGTGGCGGTGAAGTACTTGCTTGTATTGCCAGCCACGGCGGCCACTTCATCCAACTGGTTCTTGTTGACCGCATCGGTACCTTCAGTGCCAGCGGCGACATTGGTGATCTGCCGCTCGCTGCCGACATCACCCACCGACACGCTGTTCTCGCGATCCGCCCAGGAATTGGCACCGATGGCGACGCTGTTGACTGCTTCTGCCACCGCGCTCTGGCCCAGGGCTGTGGAGTTGTCGGCATCGGCCCAGCTGTTGAAGCCAATGGCCGTCGCATACTCACCCAAGGCCCAGGCGCCATTGCCGAATGCCGCGGCGCCGGTGCCCGAGGCCTCGGTGCTGATCAAGCCGCCGTAGGTGGTCCCGCCGACGGCTGTCGACTCCTCACCCGAGGCAATCGCCGATTCACCCACTGCGGTGGTGCTGGCGCCGGATGCTTCTGCGGCCAAACCCATTGCAACGCCGTAGTCGCCGCTGGCCTGCGCGCCGTAACCCACAGCCGAGGCGAGGTCACCGGAGGCAAGGGCATAGCTGCCAACCGCCGTGGTGCCGCGGCCACTGGCCTCGGCGCGGAAGCCACTGGCCAACGCCTGCTGGCCGGACGCGAGCGCCTGCGAACCTTGCGCCGTGGCGAATGCGCCCGAGGCCTCCGCACCCGCGCCCACCGCGCTTGCGCCTTCGCCACTGGCAACGCTTCCTGAGCCAATCGCAAGCGCATCGTCGGCATCGGCCAGAGCGCCGTCGCCGATCACCACGCTGCCGTCACCGCTGGCAACGCTGTTGCTGCCCAAGGCAATCGCATTGGCGCCATCGACCAGGTTGGCCGTGCCGAATGCGCTGCTGTTCTCGCCATCCACCTGGTTGAAATTGCCAAATGCCGAGCTGTTCGTGCCGTTGGCAGTGTTCACGTAGCCGACCGCGCTGGAATAGTCACCGGCTGCGATGTTGTAGCTGCCAACCGCGGTGCTCTGCGCACCGCTTGCCAGAGAGCCGACACCGGCTGCGGTTGCACCATCGCCGCTGGCGATCGCATCGTCACTGCCATCGGCAGCGCCGTTGGCCTTGAAGTAACGCGCGGTCAGTTCGGCGCCATCAGCGACGGCAGTGAGCTGATCGAGGTTGACCGCATCCGTGCCTGCGGTACCTGCAGCGACGTTGGTGATCTGGCGCTCGGCTCCCTCCGCTCCAACCGACACACTGTTGGCACGATCTGCCAACGAGTCCGCGCCCAGGGCAACGCTGTTGGCAGCGTTGGCGGTGGCATTCGCACCCAGCGCGGTGCTGTCTGCGCCAAAGCTGGTGCTGTAGAAGCCAACCGCCGTGCTGTTGACGCCACTGGCCCAGCTCTCCGCGCCCAGCGCACTGGCGTTGTCGCCAGCCGCATACGCGAAGTAGCCGACAGCGGTGCTCTCAGCCCCTGCCGCTTCACTCAATGCACCTGACGCCAGCGCGTAATCACCGGAAGCAATCGCGCCTGCACCTAGCGCCGTGGAAGCTTCACCGCTGGCCTGGGTATCAACGAAGAAGCCCAGCCCCGGGATGAGGTCGATCGGGCCACCGACCGCGACGCTGCTGGTTCCCGATGCCGCACTTTGGCTACCCACCGACGTGCTGTAGTCACCGGTTGCATTGGCCACCGCACCGAATGCGGAGGACTGCGCGCCCTGCGCGAAGGCACCAAGACCGGCAGCGGTGGCAGCGAAGCCTTCCGCGCTGGCACTGGCACCAAGGGCGGTGCCGCCAAGGCCGGCGCTGGTCGCACCCGTCGTTACCGGCTGTCCGCCAAAGGTGATCAATGGATTGCCATCGGCATCCACTGCATTGCCGCCTACGGCGACCGCCGCCGGACCGGTGGCCTCGGCGTTCTGGCCAAACGCGGCACTGTTCTGGCCTGTGGCCAAGGCATTCATGCCGACTGCGGTCGCACCGTTGGCTACGGCATTGGCGCCGTTGCCATAGGCCGAGGCGCCATTGCCGATCGCGTTGCTGGCTTCACCGGCCGCCGTCGCCGCATCACCTTCTGCGTAGGCACCGGCATCACTGTCGATGCTGCCCGTTGCGGTGAAGTATTTGCTGGTGTTTTCAGCGACCGCTGCGACCTCATCCAGCTGAGATTTATTCACCGCATCGGTGTCTTCAGTACCAGCAGCAACATTGGTGATCTGGCGTTCGCTGCCGACATCACCCACCGACACGCTGTTCTCGCGATCGGCCCAGGAATTTGCACCGATGGCGACGCTGTTGGCTGCCGCCGCAGTGGCGCTCTGGCCGAGCGCGGTGGAGTTGTCGGCATCGGCCCAGCTGTTGAAGCCAATCGCGGTGGCGTACTCACCGATCGCCCACGCACCATTGCCGAACGCCGACGCACCGGTGCCCGATGCTTCGGTGCTGATGAAACCACCGAAGGTGGTGCCGCCCACCGCAGTCGATTCCTCACCCGACGCAATCGCCGATTCACCCACCGCCGTGGTGCTGGTAGCCGAGGCAGAAGCACCCAGGCCCATCGCAACGCCGTAGTCGCCACTGGCATCAGCGCCATAGCCCACTGCCGATGCGAGGTCGCCGGAGGCGGAGCTATAGGCGCCCACTGCAGTGGTGCCGCGACCGCTGGCATCGGCGCGGAAGCCACTTGCCGTTGCCTGCTGCCCGGAAGCAAGCGCCTGGCTGCCTTGCGCGCTTGCATAGGCACCGGTCGCTTCTGCGCCGCTGCCAACGGCAGTGCTGCCCAGCTCGCTGGCAAGACTGCCGGAGCCGACCGCAGTGGAATCATCGGCAGCCGCATAGGCGCCATCGCCGATCACCACGCTGCCATCACCACTGGCGATGCTGTTGCTGCCCAGGGCAATCGCATTGTCACCATCGACAAGATTTCCGGCACCGAAGGCGCTGCTGTTGGCGCCATCAACCTGATTGAAATTGCCTACTGCCGAACTGTTCTCACCGTTGGCGGTATTTACATAACCCACCGCGCTGGAATAGTCGCCTGCAGCCACGTTGTAGCTGCCTACCGCAGTGCTTTCCACACCGCTTGCCAGCGAGCCGACACCCGCAGCCATCGCACCTTCGCCGCTGGCCACCGCATCATCGCTGCCATCAGCTGCGCCATTGGCCTTGAAATAGCGACCCGCCAACAGTGCGCCGTCTGCGGCCGCATTGAGTTGATCGAGGTTCACCGCATCGGTTCCGGCAGTACCGGCAGCGACATTGCTGATCTGTCGTTCGTTGCCGGCCGAACCGACCGATACCGTGTTGGCGCGATCGGCAACGGAGCCTGCACCCAGTGCCACGCTGCCTGCGGCCGAGGCCACCGTTCCAGCGCCGATGGCGACTGCATTCGTACCAGAGGCATCGGCGCTGCTGGCGATGGCGCAATCCACCAGGGTTGCACTGCCAAGCACCATGCACTGCGCGTTGCCGCCCACTTCCACCGACTGTGCCTGCGCTGTTGTTACCCAGGCACCCGCTCCCAGACCCAACGCAACGGCAACCGACAAGGCTTGCAGGCGTATCCCGGCGCTATGCCGCTCATCCATGACCACACCGGCCGAGCTGGACGATGCCAACTCCGACGCCACCACCAACTGCCCCAATGCCTTGTTCCATACCTTGCGGTAGATCCGGTTCATCGCTGCTGCTCCTCAAGTGGACGGTTTTTTTCGCTTGCAGAAAACCCCATCGCTGGACTGGCGTGCCCAACGATCCCCCTGTGGTGTTGTGGTCCCGGTCCCGCTGCTGCTGGGCACGTGAGGCTCACGCCTGTCGTGGTCTACCCCCCTGGTTCCATACCTGTCGGGCGACTACGGGATGGATGGAGTCTTAATCGACGATTCATCATTCGTCAAACTTCTGGCGAATCAGAGGCGGATCGTGACGGCATTCTCACATCTCACAATTAAATGAGATTTATGAAAAATTTCTTATGAAACAGCCAGCTAAAAGGAAGGCCTGGTGAGACAGGATCGCAGCCCAGCAATTGCCCCGGGGACAACAAGAAAGCCCACAGGCCTTGGCCTGTGGGCTTCTGGGAGCTTCATGCGCATCAACGAAGGCCGCGATACCACCGTGCTGCTGAATGACCATGATGACCGCAGTGCAGCAACCACATCTGCGCGCACCGCTGCCGATTCACAGTCAGCTTGTGCTGATCAAATGGTCCATGCCGATCATTGCCTTGCGACCAGTGTCACGCCATTGAAGGAGAAGTTCGCTGGGGCCAGCAACTTGATGTAGTACGTGCCAGCCTTCGGCGCCGTGAATCGCACGGTCTCAATAGTGCTGCCACTACGGATAGATTTTGCATCAGCCGACGCAATCGTTGGCTCTTTGCCATAGCTAACGTACATCGAGGGATCCCCCGAGCCACCGTACGTCATGAAACTGAGCACCTTGCCCGCCTGCGCCTCGAAGCTGTACAACACCTGCGCAACATCTCGGCCGCTTTGCGCATGCAACTCCACCTTGTTGACCAGGGCAATCGGTAGCAGGACCGGACCGCATTTATCTGTATCCGGGTTGCAGGGCTTTTCGCAGCTCGCCAGTGCCAGGTCGCATGTCGGATTTGCCAACTCCACCAGCGCGGCGTCGATGTTGAGGATACCTGCCCCCATACCAGAGCCCCCGCCTGTGCCGGGCGGACCTGGAATACCAGGACCACCTGGCGGGCCCGGGTCACCCGGCTTCCCTATGCCGCTGAAGGTAATCGGCGTCGCCGTGCGTTTGAGCAGATTGCTCATCTGGGCCAATGTCAGCGGATTGCTTGCCACGCTCTGCACCATTGCAGCCGCCGCCGCGACATGTGGAGCAGCCATCGACGTGCCCGCAATACCTTCGGCCAACCAGTTGTTTCCCTCCGGACGGCTTTTACCGCCGTTGATCATCTGCCAGATGTACCCATTCTTGTTCGTTGATTGGCTCCCCCTGCCGTAATCATTGCCGCCAGGTGCAGACAACGTTACGCGTGAACCCCGATTGGAGAAGCCGGCAGGCTCGCCCGTGTCCCGAGTAGCCGCAACGAGTATCACGTTCTGGCACGAGCCCATCGTGTACGCGTCGGCATCTGCGCTGTCGTTGCCGGCAGCTGCAACAATTATCGCTCCCTTGCTGACTGCATAATCGACGGCTTCCTGATAGAACGCAGGGCATGCAGCCGGCACCGCACTTCCAAGGCTCATGTTGATGACTTCCGCAGGATTTTCGTTGAGCGGCAACCCTGGCACTTGGCCACCAACCGCCCATACGATGCCATCCACAATATCGCTGACCAATCCCCCGCATGAGCCGAGCACACGTACAGGTACGACCTTGGCTTTGTAAGCAAGCCCTGCCAATCCTTGACCGTTGTTGGTCTGCTGCGCAATCGTTCCGGCGACGTGCGTACCGTGCCATCCACTGTCCTGGGCTGGATGCGGGCGCATACCCAAAGGCACACAGTAGTCCTGCTCAACCCAGTCTCCCTGGTCCCACCCGCCAGCGGCACGACCGTCGCTATCGCGCCGGGATACCAACCTGTCGCTGATCATGTCGTAACCGGGCAGCACGTTGGCCTGCAGATCGGGATTTCCCTGCGCAATACCCGTATCGATCACGGCAACAACGACACCCTCGCCTTGTGACCTCGCCCAGGCCTCAGGTGCATGCACACCACTGCCCGTGCTCAGTAGATTCCATTGGTATTTGGCGTAGTCGGGATCATTCGGAACCAGCGCCGCAGCACGACCACTCACCATCGGTACCATCCAGCTGTCCATCTCCGCGCGCTCAACTGCCGGGTTAGCCTTCAGTTCACGCAGGAACGCCGCCGCCTGCTCGGCGTTCAAGTTACGCGAGGCCTTGATGACACCCCAGCGAGGGATTGCCATTCGCCGCGACAGTACGGCAGTTACCGCCGGCTGCGCTGCCGATCTCGACGTTGCAGGCACTGCACGATGCAGGCCAGCACGCGATACAGCCTGACTGATACCTTGGTTCGCCAACACGCTGTTGCTCAACTCGGCCACGCCAGCACGGTACTTCACGATGAAACGCGCAGCACCTGTACCTGATGCAGCCCCTGCTACCGTTCCTGCTTTCGCTTTCTCATTGAACAGCGGAGCAGCCATGCCTGCAGAGGCACACATCGTGCTCAGCACTGCGCCAGCAATGGACGTTAAAACAAGTTTGTTCTTTTTCACGTCAGTATCTCGATTGAGGTATCCGGAAGGAACTCCATACCGCAGCGCCAGCGACGATTGTCGTATCGATTCTCCTGGCTGCTTCCAATAACGGAGCAACCCGGGCCATCGCTTCTGGCAACACAGGCCGCGCTGCGAACGCGACAACCCTGGCTATTGGCGGGCAACCAGACTCACCCCCGAAAATGCAGAGACGCCGTGCAATTTGATGAAGTAGGCCCCCGCTTTTGGAGCAACGAATCGCACTGCCTCAACACTTCCAGGTGCTATCGAGCGGGCATCCGCTGCGTCGACTTTTGGCTCCCGATTGAAGCTCGCATACAGCGAGACATTCCCTGTTCCCCCATACGTCATGAAAGTGATGACCTTTCCAGCCTCTGCATCGAATCGATACAGTTGCTCCTCGCCTACCCGGCCAGACGTGACTGCCACCACCTTGTTTGCCAGCGGAGTGGCCACCAATCCACAGTTTGGATGGCATGCGGGGTTCATCGCCCTGATCAGCGCCGCCTATATGTTGACGATGCCACCTCCCATCAACCTGCCCCCCACGACCGGCACCGACAACGGGCTCGCGGTGTGATGCAGAAGCTCTCGCATCTGCGCAACGGTCAACGGCGCTTCGACCGCACTCTGGATCATCGCGGCGGCCGCGGCCACATGCGGGCTTGCCATCGATGTCCCGTTGTAGCCAATCATTTTCCAGTTGCCAGGTTCAACCGCGCCCAATCCGCCATTGACCATCTGCCAGATGCCGGTCGGGCGACCATCCGCCGGTTGCTGGAGACGGCCGCCGCCGCCGGGTGCCGATACATCGACCCGTGCGCCATGGTTGGAGTAGGTCGCTTTGCCCCCAGACTCGTCGGTGGCAGCAACCGTGATCACGTTGCTGCAGGATGCAGGCATTTGCTGGTTCGCCGGGATGTCGTCATTGCCCGCCGATACGACGATGGTGACTCCCATGCCCGCGACCACATCAATCACTTCCTGGACGAAACCTCCGCAGGTTCCTGACGCCCCAAGGCTCATGTTGATGATGTCCGCCGGATTGGGATTGCTTGGCAATCCAGGCACTTCCTTGCCCACTGCCCACAAGACGCCTTCCCAGATATCCATGGTATTGCCACCACAGGATCCAAGAACCCGAACAGGCAGTACCTTTGCCTTGTAGGCCAAGCCAGCGCCGCCTAGGCCATTGTTGGTTTCCTGGGCAATGGTGCCGGCGACATGCGTGCCGTGCCATGAGCTGGGCTTGACGATCGCCCGGCCCTCGCTCACGCCGTCGAGGCAATAGTCTTTCTCCTCCCGATCCCCCATGTCCCAGCCTCCTGGCACACGTTCATCGGTGGCGCGGCGAGACACGTAGCGACTGCTGATCATGTCGTAGCCTGGCAGCACATTGCCCTGGAGATCGGGATGATTGATGACGATTCCGCTATCCACCACCGCCACCACCACCCCTTCGCCTTGCGAGTAGGCCCATGCCTGCGGCGCATGGACGCCGACTTTCGGATCACTGAAATTCCATTGATATCGAAGGTACTGCGGATCATTCGGGACCATCTCCGCGGCCAGGCCTGCCACGCGATCGGCTGTGAAGATCCGCTCCACCTCCATGGCCTCCACTGCCGGGTTCGCCCTCACCTCCTTGGTGAAGGCTGCCAGCTGCTGTGCAGTCATCAGCGCGGAGGGTTTGATCACACTCCATTGCGGCAGCGCTGAGCGCCGCAGCAGCGTCGCAGTAATGGCAGCGCGCCCAGGCGCACCTCCACTTGCAGCGACAGCCTTATCGATGCCAGACCGGGATGCCGCTGCTGCCAGGCTACGGTTCACCACGCCTGCGTCGCGCAGCTCCGCGCTTCCCTGGCGGTACTTGATCAGCAACCGCGGCGTGATTACCGATTTGGCACCAGGAACAGAACTCTGCGGCACTGGTCCTGCCACCGACTGCATGGCCAAGCCTGGAGTGGCGTACATGGCCGACAGCGCGAAGACCGCCACAAGCGAAATTGCTGGAGCTTGAACTCTCATATCGAATCTCTCAAAAGATGAATGCAGCAGTTAGGAATTCCGTCGATGTTGCGTGCAGAAGACGAGCACACTGACAACACTCGCCCGCGCTAAAAGCTCCGCACGACAACAGATCCAACAGCCAACGCCACTACCAGCCGAAGCCCGCGCCTATGCCCACCGAGCTGTCATCGCTACTGAATGCACCACCAATGCTCACCGTGGCGCGATCACTGATCGCTCGCTGATAGCCAACCGACAGCGCGGACTCGCCCCCTTGGAATCCAACACCCACGCCCACTTTGTTGTCACTCTTCACACCAGCCGCGCTGGTGGCCATGTTCAACATCGCAGCGCTCATTGCGCCCTGCCGATCGATGCGGCGATCAACATTTCGCAGGCGCCTTTCCACACCTCCACGCAACGCGTCGAAGCTGTCGTTCAGACTGCCGAATGCTTGATCGGTGTATGCATTTGCCGATGCAATGCCTTTGTCGAGCTGCGACTTGTTGACCGCGTCCGTATCTGCAGTGCCTTCGGCAACATTCGTTACCTGGCGCTCATGACCTGCTCGCCCCATCGATACGGTACTTGCGCGATCTGCGACCGACCCCTGGCCCAGCGCCACCGCATCACTGGCACTCGCGCTCGCACCTTGGCCCACCGCAGTGCCGTTGGTTGCAGTAACACTGGCCCCCTGCCCGACCGCTGTGCCACTGTCAGCTGCAACCCTCGCTCCTTCACCTACGGCAACCGCATTCTGCGCAGCGCCGCTGATCGACGCATTTGCACCGATGGCGGTACCATTTTCCGATAGAACGGCAGCATTGTTGCCAACTGCGGTGTCGCCATGACCGCTCGCATTTGCACCATGGCCGATGCCAGTCCCACTCACTTCGGTAGCGATCGCATCGGTCCCCAGGGCAACGCCCTTGCCGCTTCCGGTGCCGCCCTCATCCAACCGCGTCGACAGCCCCGAGATCTGCTCATCCAGCGCCCGCAGCGCATCACCGACGTTGTTGAAACCCGTACCCTGGACGATGTACGTCGGCACGACAAAAGTGCCCTGCAAGCCCAGAGCAGCACCACCGCCCAGCATCCCGGCAATGGAGACGAGCGACTCGTAGAACTGCCCGCCGTTGATCGCCTGCATGCTGCCGGCTGTGATGCTTCCTGCTGCCAGGTTGCCGATCGTCGTTCCTGCCTCGCCCTTCAGCGCAATCGCCGCATGATTGTCGTCCTCGTAGCTGACGGCATTGGCCGCAAAGCCTTCAACACCCTCCATACGTGCGTCGATGTCATCGACACGCGACTCCACGACTTCGACACGCTGATTGGTTGCATGCAGTTGGGCTCCATTGACCGCGTCTGTGCTGCCTGCATCCAGGCGTCCTTCCCCGACATTGACGATGCGGCGCGTCGCCGGCCCGTTGACGCCATCACCACCACCGACCGAGACCACGTTGTCCTCGACTGCACGGGAGCCCGCACCCAGCGCTACCGAGCCGTTGCCAGAGACAACCGCGTTGCTACCCAGCGCAACGCCATCGTCGCCGTCGGCAACGCTCTGGCGACCCAGCGCCGTACTGGCCAGGCCATTGGCCTTGGCACCAACGCCGGCAGCCATCGCCCCCGCGCCTGTGGCGAGGGCGTCATCACTGCCGTCACCCAGGCCATTCGCTACGAAATAGCGCTGCGCACTTCCCGCGTCCACCGCTGCAACCACGGCATCCAACTGCGCCTTGTTCACCGCATCGGTGGCTTCGGAGCCCGCGGCAACATTGATAAGCTGGCGTTCTGCGCCCGCGCGGCCGATCGACACCGTATTGTCTCGATCAGCAACTGCCCCTTGGCCCAGCGCAACGCTGCCCAATGCCAAGGCAATCGCGTCCTGGCCAAGTGCCAAGGTGCCATCAAAAAGCGCATTTGCCCTTGCCCCAAAGGCCATCGCGCCGTTGCCTATGGCATTGGAGGCCTCACCCGCGGCCAGCGACCCGTCACCTTCCGCATATGCACCGGCATCGCTACCAGCATCGCCCATTGCCTTGAAGTACTTGGCCGCATTTGCTGAAGACTGCTGCACCGCATCCAGTTGCTCCTTGTTTACCGCATCAGTGGCTGATGTACCTGCAGCCACATTGACTATCTGGCGCTCTGCGCCGGCACTTCCAACGGATATGGAATAGTCCCGCTCAGCCACCGACCGCGATCCAAGTGCAACGCTGCTATGCCCCTGCGCCTGTGCATTTTCGCCAATGGCAACTGCATTGTTTTCACCCGCCATCGAGCTGTAACCCAGCGCAATTCCGTATCTGCCAATACTCCGAGCTCGAACACCTATCGCCGTGGAGATGTCACCGATGGACTCCGCGCCGGCACCCAATGCAAGGGAGTAAGCACCCCCGGCGATTGTGCTGATGGGGATATCCTCGAGCAAAAGCTGACCACCAATGGCCACGGCACCAACACCTCCTGATCGGGCGGCATTACCTATGGCGACACCGCCCTGTCCGCTGGTTTGTGCATTCGAGCCCAATGACAGCGCATTCATGGCTGAGGTATCAGCATCTCTGCCCAGTGCAACAGAACTTTGCCCACTAGCCTCCGCACCAACACCGAGCGCCATGCTCATTTGTCCAGAGGAGGCCGATCCCTTCATCATCGCCAAGCTGTCAACACCAGAAGCCATGGCATCCGCACCTACCGCCGTGCCACCATCGGCCAGCGCCAACGCGCCATTACCCAGTGCAAGCGAAGCCTTCCCGAGAGCGTTTGATGCCTCACCCACCGCAATCGCGGCATCACCTTCAGCGTAAGCGCCAGCGTCGCTTTCATCGCTTCCATTGACCTGGATGTATTTCCCGCTGCCGGCAGCGGCCAATGCATCCTCCAACTGCGCCTTGTTCACCGCATCGGTGGCTTCGGTGCCGGCGGCAACATTGGTGATCTGTCGCTCGGTACCCACTCCGCCAACAGAGACACTGTTCTCGCGATCGGCCAGCGAGTTCGCTCCCAGTGCCACGCTGTTGATTGCCAATGCGGCTGCATGGTCGCCGATCGCAACCCCTCCGGCTGCGTCCGCCCAACTGCTGAACCCAAGCGCAGTGCTGTAGTCCCCGGTGGCCCACGCACCGTTGCCGAACGCGGCGGCTCCATCCCCCTCCGCAAGCGCATAGATCTGCCCCGCCGCCAATCCACCCACCGCAACAGCCTCAACACCCGTCGCTGTCGCGGTCTGACCGATGGCTATCGCAGAGGTACCTTCAGCTTCCGCTCCATCCCCCACCACAAGGCTGCCGTCTCCCGTCGCTTTGGCCAGGTAACCAAAGGCCTGGGCGCGCGCACCCGACGCCAGTGAGAATGCACCAATTGCCGTTGACAAGGTGCCGCTGGCCTCGGCCATCACGCCGCCAGCGAGTGACTGTTCGCCTTTCGCTTTTGCCAAGGTACCCAGGGCAGTCGCATAGTCAGCACTTGCTTCAGAGCTCCACCCGATCGCACTTGCGCTATTGCTGCTTGCCGAAGCCTCTGCGCCTACCGCCACTGTGTCGTATTCCGCCGCGACAGCCTTGTACCCGATCGCCAGACTGCTGTCACCCGAGGCAATGCTATTGCTGCCTACAGCAATGGCGTTGATTCCGTCGACGGTGTTGGAAAACCCAAACGCACTGGCATTCTCGCCATCAACCTGGTTGAGGTTTCCGAATGCAGAACTGTTGCTGCCGTTGGCGGCATTTCGGTACCCGATAGCACTTGCCTGCTCACCTGCAGCAACATTGTTGCTACCGACCGCGGTGCTGTGGATTCCGATGGCCTGCGAGCCAATGCCAGCAGCGGTAGCACCGTCGCCACTGGCCAATGCATCATCGCTTCCGTCACCGATGCCATTTGCAACGAAGTAATTGACCGTAGCCACGACGCTGTCCGCTGCCGCAGCATCCAGCGATTCCTCACCGATAGCTGCAGACTCGCCATCAAAGACCATCGCGGTCGATCTGGCGACGGCCACATTGCTTGCTGCTTCGCTCGTGTTCTCGTTGCTCGCGACGACCCTGCAAACATCCGCAGTGGTGCTCGAAGCCGTACAGACAGCCGGGTTGTCCGGCGCCTGCGCGTTCACGGCTGGCAGCGCAAGTACCGTCAGCCCCACTCCGATCGCCGCAGCCAGCCCGCACAACGAACGTCCCCCGCCCTTGCGCCTGTCCACTCGCATCGCGCCAGCAGACGAGGCGGCCAGCTCAGATGCCACCACGACCTGGCCCAACGCCTTGCTCCATACCTTGCGATAAATCCGATTCATCGAAGACCGCTCCCGAAATTGTGTTTGTTTACGCGCAGGCGTTGCCATACCGCTGCACGCAAAGCGCTCAGTTACTTTTTCTCTGTTGAATTCCCGCTTCCCAGGTCCTGCCAGGCGCTGCAGGCTTACACCTGCCGCGGACGACTGTTTCCCCGTTCGAAAACGTCAGTCATCTGCAAGGTGTCTGGAGTTTTGGATGATGGTTTCATCTGAGTCAAATCTGCTTCTGACCCTTAAAAACATGGGTACAGCAGGAAAAGCCGATAAGAACGCCAATGAAAATATATTTTTTCAATGCTGTTCAATGCTGTTCCATTCAATAAGGGAACAGCGCATGCATCTGGCTGCGATCTGTATCCAGGTACAGAAAAAAAGCCCGCAGGCGTTGGCCTGCGGGCTTCTTCAAACTTCAATGTACGGCAATGAACTTTCGGCGGCTTCGCCTGTTCAGCCGCACCATACTCTTGCGTTGCGGAACATCCGCAGCCACGGCGAATCTTCGCCCCAGCTGCTCGGCGCCCAGCTCAGGTTGACCGTGCGCGGGGTGCGTTCCGGGTGCGGCATCAGGATGGTGACGCGGCCATCGCTGGTGGTCAGGCCGGTGATGCCGTCGGGCGAACCGTTCGGATTCAGCGGGTACTGGGTGGCCACACGGCCATCGCCATCGACGTAGCGCAGCGCGATGCTGGCTGCCGCCTGGTCCACCGCGCTGTCGAACTCGGCACGGCCTTCGCCATGTGCGACTGCAACCGGCAGGCGCGAACCGGCCATGCCGCGCAGCAGGATCGACGGCGACTCGACGACTTCCAACAACGCGGTGCGTGCCTCGAACTGCTCGCCGGCATTGCGCAGGAACTTCGGCCAGTGTTCGGCACCGGGGATGATGTCCTTGAGCTGGCTCATCATCTGGCATCCGTTGCACACGCCCAGCGCGAAGGTATCCGGGCGGGCGAAGAAGGCCGCAAAGGCCTCACGCAGCGCCGGACGTTCGAGGATGGAGGTTGCCCAGCCGCGGCCTGCACCCAGCACGTCGCCGTAGCTGAAACCACCGCAGGCAGCGATGCCACGGAAGTCGCCCAGCTGCACGCGGCCTTCGATCAGGTCGCTCATGTGCACATCGTAGGCGTCGAAACCAACGCGCTCGAAGATGTTGGCCATTTCGATCTGACCATTGACGCCCTGCTCGCGCAGGATCGCCACCTTCGGCCGTGCGCCACTGGCGATGAACGGTGCGGCGACGTCGTCGGCCGGATCAAATGCCAGCTTCGGCTTCAGGCCCGGCGCGTTGAAGTTACGTGCAATCGCACGCTCCTGATCGGCTGCATCCGGGTTGTCACGCAGTTTCTGCATGGCGTGGGTCACCGACCACCAGGCATCGAACAATTCTTCCCAGCGCCATTCCACCACGCTGTCGCCGGCCAGCTGCACGCGCACCACCGGTGCGGTGGTCGGGCGGGCGATGCGCTGTGCGCATTCGGTCAGTGCGTGGCGCTCGACCAGATCAGCGAACGCGGCGCGGTCTTCCTTGGCGATCTGCACCACGGCGCCCAGCTCTTCGTTGAACAGGCTGCGGAACGGATCATCGCCCCAGGCATCGAGCACGATGTCCAGGCCCATGCGCGAGGCGAATGCCATTTCGCACAGTGCGGCGAACGCGCCGCCGTCGCTGCGGTCGTGGTAGGCCAGCAACAGGCCTGACTCACGTGCATCACGGATCAATTCAAAGAACGCGCGCAGGCGCTGCGGGTCGTCCAGATCCGGCACATCACCGGCGAATGCCGGCAGCGCGCGGTGATCGGCCTGGGTCTGCGCCAGGATCGAACCGCCCAGACGCTGCTTGCCAGCGCCCAGGCCAATCAGCCACAACTCGCTTTCGGTTTCGCGGTCGAGCAGCGGGGTGAGCTGCTGGCGGGCATCGCTGACCGGGGCGAACGCAGTGATCACCAGCGATACCGGCGACACCGACTTCTCGGCCTGGCCATCGGCCTGCCACTGCGCCTGCATCGACAGCGAGTCCTTGCCCACCGGGATGCTGATATCCAGCTGCGGGCACAGTTCCATGCCGACGGCCTTGACGGCGTCGTACAGCAGCGCGTCTTCACCGTTGTGGCCGCAGGCGGCCATCCAGTTGGCCGACAGCTTGACCGTATCCAGCGCGGTCACCGGTGCGGCGCACAGGTTGGTGATGGCTTCACCCACCGCCATGCGTGCCGATGCAGCGGCGTTCAACAGTGCCAGCGGCGTACGCTCGCCCAGCGACATCGCTTCGCCGGCGTAGGTGTCAAACCCAGCCAGGGTGATTGCAACATCGGCCATCGGCAGCTGCCACGGGCCGATCATCTGCTCGCGCGCGGTCAGGCCACCGACGCTGCGGTCGCCGATGGTGACCAGGAAGCTCTTCGAGGCGACGGTCGGGTGTGCGAGCACACGCAGGCCGGCGTCATGCAGGTCGATGCCGGCGGTCTTCAGTGACGGCCAGCGCGGCGCCGGCGGATGCACGGTGTCACGGTGCATCTTCGGTGCCTTGCCGAACAGCACGTCCATCGGCAAGTCGATCGGGGCGTCGGCCGGGGTGTTGCCCGGGGTCGCGCCGTAGGCAACGACCAGGTGTTCCTCCGCAGTTGCCACGCCGACGGCCGCGAACGGGCAGCGTTCGCGCGCGCAGATGGCGGCGAATTCGGCCAGGCGCTCCTGCGCCACGCCGAGTACATAACGTTCCTGCGACTCGTTGCACCACAGTTCCAGCGGCGACAGCGAGGGATCGTCGGTGGGCACCTTGCCCAGGTCGATCACGCCACCGACGTTGGAGTCGTGCAGCAGTTCGGGAATGGCGTTGGACAGGCCACCGGCGCCGACGTCGTGGAAGAACTTGATCGGGTTGTTCGTGCCCATGGCCACGCAACGGTCGATCACTTCCTGGCAGCGGCGCTCCATTTCCGGGTTGTCGCGCTGCACGCTGGCGAAGTCGAGGTCTTCGGCGCTCTCGCCCGAAGCCACCGACGAGGCCGCACCGCCGCCCAGGCCGATCAACATGGCCGGGCCGCCGAGCACGATCACCGCGTCGCCCGCCTGCAGCTGCAGCTTGTCGACCTGCACGCGGTCAATCGCGCCCAGACCACCGGCCAACATGATCGGCTTGTCGTAGGCACGGGTAATGCCATCTTCCGGCAGCTCGAAGCTGCGGAAGTAACCGAGCAGGTTCGGGCGGCCGAATTCGTTGTTGAACGCAGCGCCGCCGAGCGGGCCGTCGAGCATGATGTCCAAGGCCGGAGCCATGCGCGGGTTCAGCGCGCGCGGCGCTTCCCACGGCTGCGGCAGGGTCGGGATGCGCAGGTGCGAGACCGAGAAACCGGTCAGGCCGGCCTTGGGCTTGCCGCCGCGGCCGGTGGCGCCTTCGTCGCGGATTTCGCCACCAGCACCGGTCGCGGCGCCCGGAAACGGCGCGATCGCGGTCGGGTGATTATGCGTTTCCACCTTGATCTGGAAGGCGCTGGGCACCACCGCTTCGCTGCGGTACTTGCCGGTGGCGGGGTCCGGGCGATAGCGCGCAGCCGGTTCGCCTTCGATCACCGCAGCATTGTCGCTGTACGCGCTGAGCGTGTGCTGCGGGGTCTGCTGGTGGGTGTTCTTGATCATCTTGAACAGCGAGCGGTCCTGCTCGTTGCCATCGATGGTCCAGCTGGCATTGAAGATCTTGTGCCGGCAATGCTCGGAATTGGCCTGCGCGAACATCATCAGTTCGACGTCGGACGGATCACGGCCGAGTTCGCTGTAACGCTGGCGTAGGTAATCGATCTCGTCATCGGCCAGAGCCAGACCGAGGCGCTTGTTGGCGCCTTCCAGATCGTCCAGGGCGATGCGCTCCAGAGTGCCGCGGCCGAGGTTGGCGAACAGCGCCTGGGCCTGGTCGATGTCTTCCAGCAGCGACTGGGTCATCGGATCGTGCAGCAGCTTGGCCAGTGCGGCCTGTTGCGCCGGATCGGACGGCCAGCCGCTCAGGTCGATGCGGGTACCGCGTTCAACGCGCTGGATTGGTAGACCGGCGCCGCGTACCAGCTCGGTGGCCTTGCTCGACCACGGCGACAGCGTGCCCAGGCGCGGCACCACATAGCGCGAGATTGCGCCATCGGCGCGCTCTGCAGCCTGTGGCTGACCCTGCAGGATGCGGCCCAGCGTGGTCTGGTCGACCGCGCCGGCATCGGCAGCCTGGGTGAAATAGACGTGCCAGGCACCGGTGATGCGCAGATCGGCGGCAATGGACTGCAGGCGGGATTCAAGACGTTCGCGGCGGAACGGCGAAAGGGCAGCTGCGCCCTCGAGGACGATCATGTCCGGGAGACCATGGTGGGAATCGGCCCGCGATTGTACCGGACTCGGCCGCCCCAAGCCTCGGCCGCCCGACTACCGGAAGTCCTCAGGGATGACGCGGTTCACACCGACAGTCCGCTGCGCAGGCCAAACCGTGCCGCCTTTTTTGACAACGTTATCCTCATTCGACCGGCACCTGCGTGCTGGTGCAACGGCCCAGATCCGGGCCCCGCAAGCATTTTCCTCGTCCCAAGGCCGGGCGCAGCCGCGCCCGCCCCGCCGGAGGCGTGCCCCGGAACATCGCACAACCACCGCCCCACCAAAGAAGGAGACCCACCATGACGGACCATCCGACAGGCCCTTTCCGGCCCCGATATACCTGCCAGCTCGCCCGCAGGCCGCGGCTGGGCCCGGCCCTGGCCCTGGTGTTTGCGGCCGGCAGCGTCGTACCGGCAGCCCAGGCCGCCAACTGTGCAGGGGTGAAGCCCTGGCTGGGAACCACGATCTACCAGCCCGGCGACCAGTTGCAGAAGGGCGGCACGCTGTACCAGGCACGCCAGACCATCTGGAACGCACCACCGGACCATCCCGCAGGCCGCCGCTACTACGACAATCTGGGCCGCTGTGATGACGGCGCACCAGCAGCCAACCAGCCGCCGCAGGTCCGCCTGACCGCACCCAGTGCAGGCAGCACCTTCAACGCCGGCAGCAGCATCACCTTCAGCGCAGTTGCGACAGACAGCGACGGCAGCATCCGCAGGGTCGAGTTCTTCCGCAACGGCCAATCCATGGGCAGCGTCGGCAGCGCGCCCTACCGCCTTGCATGGCACAACGCCGCAGCCGGCAACCATCTGCTCAGCGCCATCGCCACCGATGACCGCGGTGCCAGTACCACCTCGGCCACGGTCAACGTGACGGTCACCGCTCCGGACAAGGACAGCACCGCACCCTCGATCCCGCACGGGCTCCGCCCAGAGGCACGCACCCCGACCAGCATTGCCCTGCGCTGGAATGCTGCCAGCGACAACCCCGGTGGTAGCGGCATCGCCGCCTATGACCTGTACCGGGACGGCACGCAGATCGCTTCGACTGCCAGCAGCCAGCATGACGACACCGCGCTGACCCCGGCCACCACCTATCGCTACGCCGTGCGTGCCCGCGACAAGGCCGGCAACGCCTCCGCGCTCAGCGCCATTGTCAGCGCCAGTACCTTGGCCGAGGACGGCGGCGGCAACGAACCAGGAAAACCAGGCGGGCCCGGCACTCCAGGCGCCGGCGGCAAGCGGGTGATCGGCTACTTCACCCAATGGGGCATCTACGGCCGCAACTACCGCGTCAAGAACATCGACAGCAGCGGTTCGGCGGCGCACCTGACCCATATCAACTATGCCTTCGGCAACGTCCGCAACAACCGCTGCGAGGTTGGCATCACCCAGGCCGCCGATCCGGCCAGCGGCGCGGGCGGCGACGCCTATGCCGATTACACCCGCAGCTTTGGCGCCAGCGAAAGCGTCAGCGGTGTCGCCGACCAATGGAACCAGCCGCTGCGCGGCAACTGGAACCAGCTCAAGCAGCTCAAGGCCAAGTACCCACAGCTCAAGACGCTGATCTCGCTCGGCGGCTGGACCTGGTCACGTGGTTTCTCCAGTGCCGCACGCCCGGAGAACCGCCAGGCCTTTGTCGCCTCCTGCATTGACGCCTACATCAAGGGCAATCTGCCGTTCACCGACCATGCCGGTGGCAAAGGGGTAGCTGCAGGCGTGTTCGATGGCATCGACATCGATTGGGAGTACCCGGCCGCCTGCGGCCTGGGCTGCGGCACACCCGCCGACCGCGACAACTTCACCGCCCTGCTGGCCGAATTCCGCCGCCAGCTGGATGCAGTGCGCCCCGGCCTGCTGCTGACCGTGGCCGTGGGTGCAGGCATCGACAATATCCGCCCCACCGACCCGGCCGCCTATCACCGCCATCTGGATTTCATCAATGTGATGACCTACGACTTCCATGGCGCCTGGGCCGGCACCACCAATCACCACACCGCCCTGTTCCACTCCCCGGCAGATCCTTCAACCGGCGACGCCGCCCTGTACAACAGCAACGACGCCATCGAGGCCTACCTGCAACGCGGCGTCCCGGCGGCCAAGCTGAATCTCGGCGTCGGGTTCTATGGCCGCGGCTGGACGGGCGTGGCTCGAACCAACAACGGCCTGTACCAGAGCGGGCGGCCGGCAAGCGGCAGGTTCGAGGCCGGCATCGAGGACTGGAAGGTGCTGAAGAACCTCGGTTGGCCGGTGCATACCGACCCGATTGCGCAGGCGACGTGGCTGTATGACGGCAACACCTTCTGGAGCGTCGACACGCCGGAAATGCTCGGCCGCAAGATGGCCTACGTCAAAGCCCAGGGTTTGGGCGGCGCGTTTTTCTGGGAGTTCAGCGGTGACGATGCCCAAGGCACCTTGGTCAACAGCGTCAGCAACGGCCTGAAGTAAGCAACTGCCAAAAACACAACGCCCCTCGCGTTACCGGGAGGGGCGTTGTCTGTTCAAGCCTTGTCGCGCATGGCTATCAGCGGCTGCCGCCACCTTCCAGGCGATCCAGCGTGGCCTTCAGCTGTGCCGGCGGCAGGTAGCCACCGAGCTGGGTGCCATCGGCAGCGAAGATCGCCGGAGTACCGTTGATCCCCAATTGCTGGCCGAGGTTGTACTGCATGGCCACCGGGTTGGTGCAGTTCCTGGACTGCACCGGCTGGCCGGACTTGGCAGCGGTCAGCGCGGCCTTGCGGTCGCTGGCACACCAGACCGAGATCATGTCGGTTGCGTCCTTGCTGGCCAGGCCCATGCGCGGGAACGCGAGGTACTCGACGGCGATGCCGTTGCGGTTCAGCTCGGCGATATCCTGGTGCAGCTTGCGACAGTAGCCGCACTCGATATCCGTGAACACGCTGATGGTGTGTTTGGCATTTGGCGGTGCAAACACGATGCGATCCGCATGCGGCAGCGTCTGCAGCAGGTTGCGACGGTAAGCCAGCAGGCCGGGGCTGGTAGCCTGGCCCTTCTTCTCGATGTCGTAGGGCGTGCCCTGCAGCAGATAACGGCCGTCATCGGTCACGTACAGCACCTGCCCGGACACCAGCACCTCTCGGAAACCCGCAAACGGTGCTGCGCCGATGTATTCCGGCTTGAGGTTCGGATCCAGCTGCTTGAGCGCGTCGCGTACCTGCTTCTCGACTGCGGCATCAGCCGGGGAGGCAGCGGCACTGGCAGCGGCTTTGGGAGCTGCGGGCTGTTGCGCGCAGGCAGTAAGGCTGAGCGCGCCGAATAGCGCGGCAATGGCAAATCGGAACATGACGACCCATCGAAAGAGAACAGCCGGATTCTCGCACACCGCCCGAATCGGCGTGGGAGCGGCCCCGGCTTGTAGGAGCGGCGTAAGCCGCGAAGCCCCCCATCCCTGAGCACAGGCATCAACCGCAACCTGACACCCCCTCTGCTTCGCGGCTAACGCCGCTCCTACGGGCTTCGCTGGGAGAGCCCCTGCCGAGCATGGCTCGGCACTACGCCTTTGCCCCCTGACGCAGGGGTAAGCCTCTGCCCCTCCCTTGCGCCAAAAGCGCAGGGCCATGCCTCTGCCCCCTCCCTTGCGTCGAAGGCGTAGGGGAGGGTTGGGGAGGGGTTGGCTCTTCGCTGTCCGCTTTCAAACAAACCCTACAACTTCACCCCCGCGGGTGGTGCTTGCGATGCAGCTTCTGCAGGTGTTCACGGGCAACCAGGGTGTAGATCTGGGTGGTGGACAGCGAGCTGTGGCCAAGCAGCATCTGCAGCGCGCGCAGGTCGGCGCCGTGGTTGAGCAGATGGGTGGCAAAACTGTGACGCAAGCCGTGCGGGCTGATCTTTCCAGGATCAATACCAGCCACCGCCGCGCTGGCTTTCACCAGGGCCCAGAACTGCTGCCGGCTCAATGGGGTACGGTCGATGTCGACAAACAATGGCACCTGCCCCGCCAACGTCGCCGCAACCGGCTTGCCTCCCGTGAGCTGTGGCCTTGCCGTGGCCAGATAGCGCTCCAGCCAGTACTGCGATTCCTCGCCCAAGGGCACCAACCGCTCCTTGCTGCCCTTGCCGGTCACCCGCAGCACACCCTGGCGCAGATTGACCGCATTGGCCGGCAGGTTGACCAGCTCACTGACGCGCAGGCCAGCGGCGTACATCAGCTCCAGCATCGCGCGATCACGCAGGCCGACCGGGCTTTCCGTATCTGGCGCTGCCAACAGCGCCTCAACCTGACTTTCTGCCAAGGCCTTGGGCAGCGAGCGTGGCAGCTTGGGCGACTCCAGCAGTGCCGCAGGGTCTTCACTGCGCTCCCCGCGCTTCAGTGCCTGCGCGAAGAAGGCGCGCAGCACCGACAGCAGACGCGCATTGCTGCGCGCGGTCCAGCCGTGGCGGGTGCGCCAGGCCAGGTAATCAAACAGGCCCGCACGATCAATCCCAGCCAGGCCGTCGTTGGCACCATCGCGCCAGCGCGACAAGCCTTCAAGATCGCGTCGATAACTCTCCAGCGAAGCACGGGCCAAGCCATTTTCAGCCCAGATCGCATCCAGAAAGCGCTGGATCAAACGGTCATCGGCATCACGCAACGGCGGCAGTTGCTGCACCAGTTGGCGGCGTTCGGCAGGAGTCATGGACGCGGACATCGGCATAAGGATAAGCCCAGCACGAACGGCTGCCCATGCACGCATGCCATTACAGAACGTATGCTCGGCCCATGAGCACACCCGCCCTTGCCGAAACGCCCCGCCCTTCCGCATTGCTGCTGCGCCGCCTGGCCGCGCTGTTCTACGATCTGTGGCCGGTGTTGGCGCTATGGATGCTGGTGTCGGCTTTGTTCACCGTCGGCTACACCCTGGCTGGCCATGCCAGCCGCGACAACATCCATCCCTTCAGCGCATTGCAATGGCTGCTATGGCTGAGCTGCTGGTTGGTTGCAGGCCTCTATGCCACCGAGAGCTGGAAGCGCGGCGGGCAGACCCTGGGCATGCGCCCGTGGCGGCTGCGCCTGCAGACCGCTGACGGGCAAGCCCCCAGCCGGGTGCAGCTGTGGAAGCGCTACGCACTTGCCACGCTGTCGCTGCTATTTGCTGGTTTCGGCTTCATCTGGGCGCTGTTCGACCGCGAGCGCCTGACCCTGCACGACCGCCTGAGCGGCACAAGGCTGACGAAATTGTAGTGCCGAGCCATGCTCGGCAGGGGCTTTACCATCATTGCCGAGATGTAGTGCCGAGCCATGCTCGGCAAAACGCGTTACCGGGAAAGCCTCAGCCGAGCATGGCTCGGCTCTACCCCGCACTACCCAACCCGTCGTCGTGACAGCCAGGCGGAGATGCCCAGCATCATCAACGGCGGCAAGGCATAGGCGATGCGGTAATCAAACTTCAGCGCGCCGGCCATGCGCCCGAAGAACATCTGCAACAGCAGGAAACCCAGCGCGAACAGCATGCCCAGGAACAGGCGCTTGCCCATGCCGCCGCTACGCAGCGAACCAAACGCAAACGGCACCGCGGCCAAGCACAGTGCCAGCACATTCAAGGGGTAGAACCAGCGGCCCCAGTAGGTGTCTTCGTACTCACGCGCATCCAGGCCATTGCGCTTGCGGTAATCGATGCTGGTCTTGAGTTCGCCAACACCGAGGTTGCGCGGCTTGGCCAGGCCGGAAGCCAGCGCAGAGGCATCCAACTGCGAGGCCCACTTTTCGCTGGGCAGCTCCTGGCGCGCGACCGAGCGTTCGCCAAAGGTATCGCGACGCACGCTTTCCAACACCCAGCCCTGGCTGTCGTGACGTGCGGTCTTGGCATAGGTCAGGCTCAACAGGCGCCCGTCTTCGCCCAGCTGGTACAGGCGCACGTCATGCAGCAGCAAGGTCGACTGACCGTCGGCGCTGAGCTGCTCTTCGCCAGTCAGCGCATTGAGGAATGTATCGCCTTCACGCGCCCACAGGCCCGAATAGCGGGCCGTGGCCATATCGGTATTGAAACGGGCGCTGGCCTTCAAGGCATCCGCGCGGCCCTGTGCCCAGGGCGCCAGGGTTTCGCCATTGACCACCATCAACGCGGTCAACAGCGACAGCGCAATCGCCACCGATACCGCAATCCGCCGCCGCGACAGGCCAATCGCCCGCAGCGCGGTCAACTCGGAGGTCGCCGCCAGCTGGCCCAGGCCCATCAGCGCACCAATCACCGCAGCCATCGGAAACAGTGTGTAGGCACGACGCGGCAGGGTATATGCCACCCACGCCAGAGCATGGCCGAAGCTGTAATGGCCCTGGCCGATCTTCCCGGCCTCGCCGGACAAGGCCATGATCGCATCCAGGCCCAGCAGCACCATCCACACCACCAGCACCGTGAGCAGCACGGTACGGCCTACATAGACGTCATGAATCCGCGGCAGCAACCTCATGCCTTTGCTCCCGCACGGCGGCGACTCAAGCGCCCATCACGGAAGTACAGCCACAGGGCCAGCAACAGCAATGGCAGGGTCAACCACCACATGCCGGCATCGACCGGCAGCTTGCCCGCGGCCAGCCACTGGCGGCCAAGAATGCTCAGGCTCACGCCCACGGTGTAAGCGAGGAACGCGACCATGATGCGGCCATAACGCTGCTGGCGCGGCGCGCTGCGCGCCAGCGGCAGGGTCAGCAGGGCAAATGCCAGCGCCAGCAGCGGCGGGGTGATGCGCCAGTGCAACTGGGCCTTGGCCTCCGCCCGGTCATCGCCGAGCAACTGGCCGGTGGTCAGCATTTCCGGGTCATTCTGGTCGCGCACTTCCTCGCGGTCCGGCAAGGCAACTTCATTGCGCGCATAGCGCATCAGCCGGTAGTCCAGGGTTCCGCTCTCCGGGCCTTCGACCCGGTAGCCGTCCTCCAGCCGCAGGTAGCGCTGGCGTTCGCCTTCGAAGAACATCGCGCCACTGTTTGCCGATACCACGTCGATACGCCCTTCCTTCTGACGCTGCATGAACACCTTGCCCATCTTGGTGCCGTCGCCCGTCAAAGACGACAGGTAGACAATGCCGCCACCAGCCAACGGGGTGAACTGGCCCGGCTCCAGCCCGGCCACAACCATGCTGCGACTGGCTTCCTGCAGCATCCGCTCCGCGTTGCGGTCGGCCCAGGGGCCCAACCACAGCGAGCAGCCCGCAACCAGCGCCACCACCGGCACCGTCAACAGCAGGATCGGCTTGAGCAGGCGCTTGGGACCGACGCCAACACCGGTCAACACCGCCATTTCTGAATCGCGGTACAGCCGCGCGATCGACAGGGCCAGCCCCAGCATCAGCGCCAGGGGCAGGATGATGGGCAGGTAGACGATGAATTGCAGGCCCAGCTGGGACAGCATCAGGCCGGCCGGGATGCGGCCATCGGCGATGCGGCCGAGGATATCGACCAGCACACCGCCCATGCTGACTACCAGAAGTACGGTCAAAGTGGCCAGAAAACTCTGGAGGAAGTCACTCAGAAGGTAGCGGTCAAGCTTCGCCATAGGGTCGGTGGTTTAAACTCTCGGTTTAGTCCGCAGAACGCCCGGCCTCGATGGCCATGCGTATACAGCCTGCGATTGTACGGATTTGGCAACGGAATCTGATCAATGTCTCTGGAATTCACCCTGAACCACGCCGCCCCGGTCTCCGCCGAGGTGGATTGCGTCATTGTTGGCGCCTTCTCTGACAAGTCGCTGACCCCGGCCGCACAGGCCCTGGACGCAGCGTCTGGCGGCCGTCTGGCCGCCCTGGTCGAGCGCGGCGATGTTGGCGGCAAGACCGGCAACACCACCCTGCTGCACGATCTGGCTGGCGTCAGCGCCGCCCGCGTACTGGTGGTTGGCCTGGGCGACCCGGCCAAGTTCGGCGTGGTGCAGTACCTGAAGGCTGCCGGCGACGCCGCCCGCGCCCTTAAGAGCGGCAATACCCGCAGCGCGCTGTTCACCCTGAACGAACTGGAAGTTGGTGGTCGCGATGCCGCCTGGAACGTCCGTCAGGCGGTGATCACTGCCAACCACGCCAGCTACCGCTACACCGCCACCCTGGGCAAGAAGAAGCCGGAAGCCCCGGGCCTGGAGTCGCTGGCCATCGCCAGCAGCGACGAAACCGCGCTGCTGCAGGGCCAGGCCATTGCCGCCGGCGTGGAATACGCCCGCGAGCTGGGCAACCTGCCGCCGAACTACTGCACCCCGGCCTATCTGGCTGAATCCTCGGTCAAGTTCGCCGCCGAGCACGACGGCGCCGAAGCCGAGATCCTGGACGAGGCGCAGATGGAAGCGCTGGGCATGGGCTCGCTGTTGGCCGTCGCCCGTGGCTCGGCCAACCGCCCGAAGCTGGTGGTGCTGAAGTGGAGCAACGGCGGCGACGCCAAGCCCTACGTGCTGGTCGGCAAGGGCATCACCTTCGACACCGGCGGCGTCAACCTGAAGACCCAGGGTGGCATCGAGGAAATGAAGTACGACATGTGCGGTGGCGCCAACGTCATCGGTACCTTCGTCGCCACGGTCAAGGCCAAGCTGCCGTTGAACCTGGTGGTGGTCGTCCCGGCAGTGGAGAACGCCATCGACGGCAACGCCTACCGTCCGTCCGACGTGATCACCTCGATGTCGGGCAAGACCATCGAAGTGGGCAATACCGACGCCGAAGGCCGTTTGATCCTGTGCGACGCGCTGACCTATGCGCAGCGCTTCGAGCCGGCTGCGCTGATCGACGTTGCCACGCTGACCGGCGCTTGCATGGTGGCCCTGGGCCACCAGACCGCCGGCCTGATGAGCAAGCACGACGACCTGGCCAACGAACTGACCGCCGCCGGCGAGAACGTGTTCGACCGCGCCTGGCGCCTGCCGTTGTGGGACGAGTACCAGGGCATGCTGGATTCCAGCTTCGCCGACGTCTACAACATCGGCGGCCGCTGGGCTGGTGCCATCACCGCCGGCTGCTTCCTGTCGCGCTTCACCGAAGGCCAGCGCTGGGCGCACCTGGATATCGCCGGCGTAGCCAGCGATGAAGGCAAGCGCGGCATGGCCACCGGCCGCCCGGTCGGCCTGCTGACCCAGTGGTTGCTGGACCGCGTTGCCTGAGTAAGTCCTGGACAAAGCCGGGGTTGGAAAACCGGGGTCAGAGTCGGGTTTTGACCCCGGCAAAACCCGACTCTGACCCCGGTTTTCCAACCCCTTCCCCAAACTCCCCGTGACCTGATGCGTGCCGACTTCTACCTGATTGCCAAGCCGCGCTTTCTCACCGAGCCACTGAAGCTGGTGTGCGAACTCGCGCGCAAGGCCAACGATGGCGGCCTGTACACGTTGGTTCTGGCCCGCGACCAGGCCCAGGCCGAGGAACTGGACGAGCTGCTGTGGTCTTTCGACCCTGACGCCTACATCCCGCACCAGATCATCGGTGAGGACGTGGACGAGGAAGAGGCCATCGTACTGATCGCCACGCCGGGTACCGAAGCACCAGAGCGTCCGCTGGTGATCAACCTGCGCGACGAGCCCTATCTGGGTGCCTGCGACCGTGTGCTGGAAGTGGTTCCGGCCGATCCGGCCGCACGCGAGCCGCTGCGGGAACGCTGGCGCCAGTACAAGGCCGCCAACTACACGCTCAACAAATACGACATGTAAGGCGAAACCGGGGTCAGAGTCGGGTTTTGCCCGGCAAAAACCCCCGATGAACCCCGGTTGGGGCGTTTTAAGAG